>DAOVFR010000172.1 GCA_030672805.1 Candidatus Krumholzibacteriota bacterium | reverse complement strand
TATCGCTCTTCGAGGCGCTGTTCGGTGAACCTCCCCTCGGGGAGGCCGAGTTCGGATGGGAAGACCGGTGGATCGCTTCCCGTCTTTCGCGGCGGGCCGGTGAATTCGAGCGGAGCATCGATTCATACCGCTTCGATGAGGCGGCGAGAACGATGTACGAGTTCTTCTGGCACGAGTTCTGCGATTGGTACCTCGAGCTCTCAAAGCCCGCCCTGCGAAGCGGGGGCAGGCGGGCACGGGGAACCGCGATTACAAGCAGGAGCATCTTCGGAGCAGCCATGATGCTGCTGCACCCGGTCATGCCCTTCATAACCGAGGAGATCTGGAGTATGCTGAAGCCGGGGAATCCGGTTCTGGCCGGATTCCGGTTCGAGGGAATGCCTGCGGGCCTTGCGGACGTCTCCCTCGAGGAGGATGTCGAGCTGTTCAGGGAAATCGTAACGAGTATTCGCAATCTCAGGCACAGTTTCAACATAAAGCAGTCGCAGAAAATCAACGCCATCATCAACTGCGAGCCGGGCAGGTCGATTCCGGAGCGTATCGGGACCTTCACGGAACATATCCTGCTTCTGGCACATGTCAACGAGCTGCAGGTATCGGAGGATATCCCGAGACCCGGGGGCAGCGCCGCTGCGGCCCTCTCCGCGGCGGAGATATACATTCCGCTCGAGGGTGTGATCGACCTCGATGCCGAGCGGAAGCGTCTGCGGCGTGAACTCGATCGCATCAGCGTGGAGTGCGGGAAGATGGAGCACAGGCTGAACGACGCGAAATTCCTCGAACGCGCGCCCGGGGATGTCGTCGAGCGCGAGCGGGCGAGGTTCGGCGAGATGTCTGACCGGCGCCGGCACATCGATAGGATTCTGGAGGATATCGGATGAGCGAAGAGGAAATCCAGGAAGGGTCCCGGCCTGACCGTTTCAAGGCGGAGAAGACGATCGGCGAGATACTGCTGGCCGCTCGTGAGAGGGCGGATCTGTCGCTCGAGTTCGCAAGCCAGGAAACCAAGATCCCGGTACGGATGCTGGAGTATCTCGAGACCGACAACTTCGATGCGGTTCCCGCGAAGGTATACACGAAAGGGTTCCTAAAGACGTACGCCGGGTTTCTCGGCCTCGACGTGGAGCATGTCCTGAACAAGTATGAAGTCCAGACGGGGCAGACGCACAAGACGAGGGGCGACATGTGGGAGATCGAGACGGAGGTCATCGAGGAGAAGCTCGATTCCCCGAAGGTTTTCATGAGGGTCGGCATCCCGGCGATCATCGTCATCGTGGCGCTTATCATCATAATCCGAATCAGCAGTTGCGGGAGGGAACCTGACCTGGTGATTCCACCCGATCTGCCCGTGGTGACGTTGGAGTCCGAAGACAGTACTGCCCCGCAGAAGCCCGAAGACAGTACTGCCCCGCAGAAGCCCGAGGACAGCACGGCCCCGCAGGAACCGGTGGAACGGGAAGAGGAGATGGATGTGCCGATCGAGCCTCAGCCTGTTGAACTCAGGCTCACGGCACTTCCCGCGGATAGTTGCTGGTTCGAGATCGCGCTGGTTTCAACCGTCGACGAGATTCCCGAGACCACACGCACCATGTTTCTTCTTCAGGCGGGCCGGACGAGAACGTTCCGGGCAACCAGCGCTATAATATTCGAGAAGGTGGGCAATCCGGCCGGTTTCACGATGGAACTGAACGGGAAGAGACTCGAATCGCTCGGTGTGCGGGGCAGGGTGCGGAGTAACATAACGATCACGATCGATGATCTTCCCCGGGATTAGGAGCCGGTTCCTTTCACCATACACATCGAGAGAGGCATGTCCCGGTTCAACCTGCAAGCAATGTACGAGCCGACGGGCGATCAGCCGCAGGCCATCGCCGCCCTCTCCGACGGTGTAAACCGGCACAGGAAGTACCAGACGCTTCTCGGTGTTACCGGTTCCGGCAAGACCTTTACGATAGCGAACGTCATCGCACGATGCAATATGCCGGCGCTCGTTATCTCTCACAACAAGACACTTGCCGCACAACTGTATGGAGAGCTCAAGAGCCTTTTTCCCGGCAGCGCGGTCGAGTACTTCATCAGCTACTATGATTACTACCAGCCCGAGGCGTTTCTGCCGGCAACGGAGACGTACATAGAGAAGGACGTATCAATCAACGAGGATATCGACCGTCTCAGGCTCAAGGCAACGGGTTCGCTGGTGACACGGAAAGATGTGATCGTGATCGCGAGCGTTTCGTGCATATATGGCCTGGGGTCGCCGGAAGAGTTCAGCGATCTCACCATCACGGTGCGGGAGGGGGAAGAGATCGGCAGGGAGAGCCTCCTGCGAAAGTTTGTCAGAATTCATTATTCGAGGAACGATATCGATTTCGCGAGGGGGACCTTCAGGGTCCTCGGAGATACGATAGAGCTGCGCCCCGCCTTCATGGAAGAGGCAATACGCATCGAGCTGTTCGATGACGAAGTCGAACGCATCTCGATCGTTCATCCGCTGACCGGCGAGGTCGTGCGTCGCTCGGAACAGGTCACTGTTTTTCCCGCGTCACATTTTGTGATCTCGGGTGACCGCCTGGGATCAGCCATAGTGAGGATCGAGGAAGAACTGGCGGAAAGGCTCCGTGAACTCGGCGAGGCCGGCAATGGCCTCGAGGCAAAACGGCTTGAAACGCGGACGCGATACGACATCGAGATGATGCGCGAGATAGGGTACTGCTCGGGAATAGAGAACTACTCGAGACACATTTCCGGTCGCGGGCCGGGCGAACGGCCGGCTACGCTTATCGATTACTTCAGAGATGATTTCATCGTGGTTATCGATGAGTCACATGTCACGATCCCGCAGATCCGCGGGATGTACAACGGCGACAGGAGCAGGAAGATGAACCTCGTCGAGCACGGCTTCAGGTTGCCCTCGGCGCTGGATAACCGTCCCCTCACCTTCGATGAGTTCGACCGCCTGATCGGGCGCTTCATCTTTGTCTCGGCGACTCCGGGGGATTACGAGCTCGGGAAATGCGGCGGTGAAATCGTCGAACAGGTGGTGCGCCCCACCGGTCTCGTCGATCCCGCCATCGAGGTCCGCCCCGTAAAAGGCCAGGTGGATGATCTGCTTGCAGAGATACGCAGACGGGTCGAACGCAAAGAACGGGTGCTCGTGACGACACTGACGAAGCGGATGGCCGAGGATCTTACCTCCTATTTTTCCGACCTCGGCGTCAGGGTGCGTTACCTGCACAGCGATATACCTACTCTCGACCGCGTGGAGATCCTGCGGAGCTTGCGTTTAGGCGATTTCGACGTACTCGTCGGCATCAACCTGCTCCGGGAGGGTCTCGATCTGCCCGAGGTGACGCTCGTCGCCGTGCTCGACGCGGACAGGGAAGGATTCCTGAGATCCCGCACATCGCTGATACAGACCGCGGGAAGGGCGGCAAGGCACGTTGGCGGCACGGTTATCTTCTATGCAGACAACATGACCGGTTCGATGCGCAGGGCGATCGACGAGACGGACAGGCGAAGGGAGAAGCAGTTTGCTTACAATAGAAAGCACGGGATAACGCCGCGTTCGATCGAAAAATCGATCGAGGATATCAGGATGACAACGTCGGTAGTCGAGGCGAAGCGTGGCATGGAGCGGGGGACGCGGGGGGCAATGGATATTTTTATGCCCGAGCAGGGGGATGACCCGGATATGCTGAGGCGGCTCGAGGGGGAGATGTGGCGCGAAGCCGAGGAGCTGCATTTCGAGAAGGCGGCCAGTATCCGGGACAGGATCGAGGAGATAAGGATGAACCGCGAGAGAAGGAGATCGCTTGGATAAGCTGGAAGCTCTCATAAGCGACATGGTAAGGCGGGCCCTTGAAGAGGATGCCTCCTCCGGCGACGTTACAACACGTCTGCTCGTCGACAGGCATTTGATTGGGTCGGCCCGTATCGTGGCCCGCGAACCCGGAGTCGTCTCGGGACATGTTCCCGCCGGAGCGGTGTTCGGGCAAATCGATGAAAAAATCGTGTACGAGCCTGTTACGGGGGACGGCGGTCGCATAACGCCGGGCGGGGACGTTGCGTTGATATCGGGACGGGTATCGGCGATCCTGGCGGCCGAGAGGACGGCGCTGAATTTCCTTCAGCACCTCTCGGGCGTTGCCACGGCGACCGCTGCCTTCGTGGAGCGGCTCGGGGGATCGGGGCCGACCGTTCTAGATACACGGAAAACGGTTCCCCAGCTCAGACTTCTCGAAAAGATCGCGGTCGTCGACGGGGGAGGAGCGAACCACCGGATGAATCTCGAGGAAATGATTCTCGTGAAAGAAAACCACATCACCGCTGCGGGCGGGCTTGCCGCGGTTGTCGGGAAACTCGGGCGCGAACGGCTTGCGATGGCGGAGATCGAGGTGACCTCTATCGATGAGCTTCGTGTGCTCAAGGACTCGCCGCCCATGAGGGTCATGCTCGATAACTTCTCGCCCGGCGAGGTCATCGCTGCGCTCGGGGAATTGGAGGGGTGGGATCCCATGCCCGAAGTGGAGGTGTCGGGCGGCATTAGCCTTGATAATATCGGGGAGTTCGCGATCGACGGCGTCGACTACATTTCCGTCGGATCGATCACCTCCTCGCCGCACTCGCTCGATATGAGCCTTATACTCGAGAGGGGATGATGACCGTTGAAGGACCGGAGCCGGCCGGGACCGGCAGCGGCGGTGTTCGAGCTTCATCCTTCACGGCTCCTCGGGCTGATTCAAAGCGTCCGGATGGTCAGGACGGTCCTGCTCTTCAGTTCGGTTGCCTCGACGAATGACGCCGCCATGAAGTACCATGGGGGTGAAGGAGCACTGTTCGTGGCCGAGGAACAAACCGCGGGGAGGGGACGCAAGGGAAGATCATGGCGTTCGACCGTGGGAAAAAGTCTTGTTGTCTCTCTCGTTCTGGAGCCGGGGCGGGCCCGCGAGGGCCTGACGGTGCTGGTTTCACTCGGCATTGCCCGGGCCCTGGAAGGGATTGTTCCCGGTATCGGCATCAAGTGGCCGAACGATCTCCTCGTCGGGCAGCGTAAGATCTGCGGCATTCTCGCCGAGGCGAGAGGAGATCGTGTGGTTATCGGTATCGGGTGTAACGTGAACGAGGACTCCCGTGACTTTCCGCCCGAAATAGCTGGCGGGGCCACGTCGCTGCGGATCGCCTCGGGATCGTATCGCGACAGGGGAAAGATCCTGGCAATGATCGTCGAGAGTTTCGGGGAAGTATACGTCCGGTGGAGGGAAGAGGGATTCGCCCCGTTCAGGGACGAGGTGGAGCGAAGACTCGTTTTCACCGGTGAGAATGTAACAATAGATACGGGGAGCGAGCTGGTCGGGGGCATTCTCAGGGGCGTCACCGGTGAGGGGTTCCTGAGGCTCGGGACGGGAACGGAGGAAAGGATATTCGTTTCAGGTGATGTAACGGTCAGGAGGGAGGGACGTGAGCCGGATACTGGTGCTCGACAGGGGTAACCGGGCTCTGAAGGCGGCGCTCGTGGATGCGGGCCGGTTCGAAATCATTCTGAGGGAGGAGCCCGGGGACGACATCGAAACAGTGATGCGTGCAATCGAATCGTCCGCACCGGAGGGGATTGTCTTCTCGAGCGTCGTCCCGGGGTGGGCCGACCGCTTCGTGCGGGGGGCTTCCGGGTTGGGCGTCGAAAACGTGCTCGAGGTCGGTGCGGGGATACATCTGCCGTTCGATGTTTGTGTCGATGAGCCGGGGCGGGTCGGCCCGGACAGGCTGTGCGGGGCCA
>DAOVFR010000162.1 GCA_030672805.1 Candidatus Krumholzibacteriota bacterium | reverse complement strand
AGAAGGAAGTTATGGAACAAAATGAAGACTCTTTCAGGTGATAAATGCTACGAGGCGGCGGCAATCGTGAGGGACCAGGTCGAATCGCTCGACAAGGTCACCCAGGTGCAGCAGGCAGTGACACCGGAGGGGAAGGACGAGGATGTCGTTGCGATTTCCAGGGAGGGAGATAGATCGTGCGGAGTCGTTCTCAGGATCCGTGAAGGAAAGCTGCTTGGCTCCGAGTCGTTCATAATTCCCTCCGGTGAAGATACGAGCGACGGTGAAATCTTCGATTCCTTCTTTGAGCTCTATTACCATTCCGCTACCGGTATTCCGCCGCTTATCATCACACAACGCGTACTTACCGACAGGGAACTTCTGGAAAGATGGTTCCGGGAAAGAACCGGTCGGCGCGTTGTCATCGTATCGCCCCGGAAGGGCGCCGGGAAGAGACTCGTGGAACTGGCGCTCAGAAACGCAAAGTTTAAGATCCTCTCGGAGATAAAACCTCTCATGACTCCCACGTCCCTCCTTGGAGAGCTAAAAAAAACACTGGGTCTCATCTCAACACCCATAAGGATCGAGGCGTACGATGTCTCGAATATCCATGGTTATGACGCAGTGGGTTCGATGGTTGTCTTCGAGAACGGAAAACCCCTGAAGTCGGATTACCGCCGCTTCAAGATAAGAGAAGTCGGGGGGATCGATGATTTCGCAATGCTAGGCGAGGTGCTGAAACGGCGTTTCACAAGGTTCAAGGCAGGAAGGGATGAGCTGCCGGACCTGCTTCTCATCGACGGCGGTCGGGGCCATGTCTCCACTGCCCGGAAGGTGCTGGACGGCATGGAGATACACAAAATCTCCATCATCGGGCTGGCAAAGAGACAGGAGGATATCCATCTGGAACAGGTATCGGAACCGGTCCGACTCCCGAGAAGGAGCGATATTCTGCATTTTCTTCAGCGAATTCGCAACGAGGCGCACCGGTTTGCCATCGAATTCCACAGGAACCTCAGGTTGAAATCGATCGGGCGTTCCGCGCTGGATGATATTCCCGGTATCGGGGAAAAGCGGAAGGCGCTCCTGCTTGTCGAGTTCGGAAGTATCGAAGGTCTGAAAAAGGCGCGGATCGAAGAGATAGTATCCGTTCAGGGAATCGGAGAGAAGATTGCACGCACGGTCTACAAATACCTCCACGGGGAATAACACGCTTCTCGACAGGCTCCTCGAACAGTACAGGGATATCCTGTCTGTTGAGAAGGGTTTATCCGAAATGACACTAAAGGCTTACACGAAAGACTTGAAGGTCTACTTTAAATACTTGCGTCGCTTGGGTATCGATTCGCCCAACGGTATCGATCCCGAATCGACCCTCCGGTTCGCCGGGGAACTTAAAAGGAAGAAACACCCGTCTTCCCAGGCGAGGATCCTGAGCGCCGTGAAGGGATTCCACCGCTTCCTGTACCGGGAGAGGGAAATACGACGGCTCGATATCGAGAATATCTCGGCCCCGAAGATCCTTCGAAAGATACCTTTTGTCCTCTCACCGTTCGAAGTCGAACTGCTCCTCGAACAACCGGACGATTCAACGATGGGACGGAGGGACGGTGCGATGCTCGAACTGGCATACTCCACAGGTATGCGCGTTTCCGAGCTATGCGGTCTTTTACTCGAACAGGTTGACCATGAGAGACGGCTGGTACGCGTACGGGGCAAGGGGCGCAAGGAAAGGATCGTACCCTACGGAACGAAGTCACGCGATGCAATGAAGCGTTACCTGGACCAGGCCAGGCCCAAGCTCCAGAGAAGCCATGTATCTCCATATTTTTTCCTCAATTACAGGGGAAAACGACTGTCAAGGATAAGCTTCTGGAAGATGATCAAGAAGTATGCCGCAAGGGCCGGATTACCGCCCGGTACAACACCCCATACGCTGAGACACTCCTTTGCCACCCATCTGATCGAGGGAGGCGCCGACCTGAGGGTTGTCCAGGAGCTCCTGGGACATTCGAGCATCTCAACGACACAGATCTATACCAAACTCGATATGGATTACCTGCTGGAAGTGCACCGCACTTTCCACCCGCGAGGCTAGATAAAAGGTGACAGGATTCGCGGTGAACGTCCAAGGAAAACGTTGACAGAAACCTTGTATTTTCTTACTCTACTACGTCGTTCGGAACGGGGTGGGGTGGAAAACCGACCGGAAGGCAGCGTGCAACGGAAGGATCGGGGATGTCATGACGTACCATGTACGGCTTTCACACTTCGAAGGTCCGATGGACCTGCTTCTTCATCTTATCCGCAGGGACAAGATCAATATTTACGACATACCCATATCACACATCACTCGCGAATACCTCTCATACATCGAGATCATGCAGGAGCTGCAGCTCGAGGTCGCGGGCGAATTCTTCGTTACAGCCGCCACACTTATGAGAATCAAATCACAATTGCTGCTTCCACGACGCGTGAATGATGAAGATGAGGAGGATCCACGCGAGGAGCTGGTTAGAAACCTCCTGGAATACAAGAAATTCAAGGAAGCGGCACACCATCTCTCCGAGAAGGAAGATGTCAGGCGAAAGATGTTCACGAGACCCATGATAAAGATTCCCGGAGACGTCTCGGGGTCGAGGACAATGGAGGTCACGCTGTTCGACCTGGTGGGCGCCTTCAGAAAGGTCATGGAAGACCTGAAGAAACATATCACGTACCGGATCGAACGTGAAACGGTTACACTGGAGGAAAAAATAGCATTGATACGAACGAAGCTCGTGTCGAAGTCGGAAATCCTCTTTACCGAGCTGTTCGATTCCGTCACCAGCAGGATCGATATAATCGTAACTTTTCTCGCCCTGCTCGAGATGGTCAAGCGCGGCGAAACTATCGCGAAACAGATGTCGTCCGGTTCGGATATCTGGCTCTACACTCCCGAGACGCTGCCTTCCACCACCAAAAGGGATATGAACAATGGAACCAGAGAACGGCAAAACCGTTGATCGTACCGATCTCGAACTGAACATCGAAGCGCTGCTGTTCGCATCGGACGCGCCACTCTCCGTGGGACGACTAGCGTCGATCACCGGAATATCCTCGACCAGGGAGATCAAGAACACGATAGCATCTCTCGATCGCTCCTACAGAACACAGGCGAGAAGCTTCGGAATAACGGAGGTGGCTGGGGGATACCAGATCACCACACTGCCCGAATATGCTTCCATCGTATCGATGCTGTTTAAAAAGAAACGGAAATCGCGTCTCTCTCAGCCGGCGCTCGAAACTCTGGCCATCGTAGCATACAAACAGCCTATCAGCCGTATACAGATAGAGGCGATACGCGGCGTGAACTGCGACGGAGTGCTCTCGACCCTCACGGAACGGGAGTTGATAACCATCACGGGGCGCGGCGAGGGCGTCGGAAGACCCTACCTGTACTCAACGACGAGAAAATTCCTCGAATACATCGGTCTCAGGGATTACAGGGACCTTCCGAGCATGGAGGAACTCGAGAAGAATCTCCAGTTGATAGACCTTATCCCGTCTACCATGGAAACGGAACAGCCCGGCTATAAGGCAGGTGACATCGGAGGCATTTCACGCCAGACAGCCGGGGAAACGGTAGAGAACGAGGAAGAAACAGAAGAAACACAATCGGGAGCGGGGGAGGTTTCGGAAAGCTTACAGGAGGATGAAGCCTAGAATCAGGATCAACCGTTTCCTGGCCTGTTCCGGTCTTGGTTCAAGAAGAAAGTGCGAGGAACTGATACGGAGGGGAACAGTCACGCTGAACGGCGTGATTGTTGAGCGGCTCTCGATCGAAGTCGATCCGGAAACAGACGAAGTGAAGGTCGATGGACAAAGGGTCGCTCCTTCATCGAAGTCTATCGTGCTCGTTATTAACAAACCGGCCGGGGTCCTCAGCACCGTTACCGACTCGCACGGTAGAAGAACCGTCATCGACATTGCAGGGGAACAGGGTTACCGTGACCGGTTGTTCCCGGTCGGGAGACTCGATCTCGACACGACAGGCATCCTGATCCTGACGAATGACGGGAATCTTGCATACCGGCTGACACATCCCGGGTTCAAGGTGGAAAAAACATACCACGTGTCCGTCGAGAACGAAGTTACGGATAAATCGGTGACAGCACTCGAATCGGGGATCAGGAAAGGTTCATTCGAGACACAACCGTGCAAGGTTCGGATACTGAAGAGAAGGAAAAACCGCACGGAACTCGAGGTCGTACTCAAGGAGGGGAAAAAGCGCCAGGTCAGGAGGATGTTTGCCATCCTGGGATACAGGGTAGCGGCCCTTCACCGGAAGGCACTGGGGAACCTCGAGTTCAACGACCTGAACATTGGCGATATCAGGCCCCTCACCGTGAAGGAAGAGAATCGCTTGAGAGAATTGACAGGATTAATCTGAAGGAGATCGAGAAATGGATTTCGAGGTTCTCATGCAGCCGCACCTGAGGAACGTCAAGCCGTATGTGCCCGGCAAACCGATCGAGGAGGTGAGACGGGAGAAGAAATTCGAGGGTGAAATTATAAAGCTAGCCTCGAACGAAAACCCTGACCCACCGATGGGGGAAGTAAAACAGGCGATAATCGATGAGATTGACTATATCAACAGGTATCCCAATTCCGGAAGCTACTACCTCTGCAGGGAAATTGCCGAATATCTACAGCTTGATCCCGGGCAAGTATTCATCGGAAACGGTTCCAACGAGATCATCGATATGCTCGTTCGGGCGTTTATAAACCCGGATGAAGAGATTATTTACCCGTTTCCCAGTTTCATTGTTTACCCGATCGTAACACAGCTTGCGGGGGTCAAGGCGGTTGAAGTGCCACTCATCGATTACCGTCTCGATCTCGACGCAATGAAGGAAGGGATCACGGGCAAGACAAAGCTTATCTTCATCTGCAACCCGAACAACCCGACGGGTACATACGTGACAGGGAAAGAGATCGAACGCTTTCTCGACGGCATCCGGGATAATATACTCGTGGTATTCGACGAGGCGTACTACGAGTACGTCACAGCCGCCGATTTTCCGGACGTGCTCTCCCTTCAAAAGGAAAGAAAGAACCTCATTATTCTCAGGACATTTTCGAAGATTCATTCTCTCTCCGGCTTGAGGGTCGGCTACTCGATCTCCCACGAAGGTTTCGTTACATGCATGCACAAGGTCCGACAGCCCTTTAACGTAAACCGGCTTGCACAGATCGCCGCCCGCGCGGCACTTAAACACGTAAATTTAATAACGGGCAGAATCAAGGAAAACAGGGTCCAGCTGGATTATATCAGAAACGAGCTGATCGCGATGGGCTTTACCGTGCCATCCTCACAGACCAATTTTATACTCGTAGTGCCTCCCGATGGGTGTACCGGTATCGTTGATAAACTACTGGGTGCCGGCATCATCGTGCGCGGGATGAAACCTTTCGGCCTTGGTGAGGAGTCGTTCCGTGTAACGGTCGGAAATGCGGTTGAGAACAAGAGGTTTATCGAAGCCATCGGAAAACTTGTATGATCCCTTGTCATGCTGCTTGTCCCTGAAACGCCGGTTCGGGCCCGGGTGATCTCCAAATGAACATCGAACGTGAGAAAGAAAAGGTCTTTCAGAACCTGATCGTGACGATCGACGGCCCGGCGGGGTCCGGGAAGAGTACGACAGCTTCACTGCTCGCCGATCGTCTCGGGCTGATGTACCTCGACACGGGGGCCATGTACCGGGCAGTGACGCATGCGGTGCTGCAGGGGGGAATCGACCCGGAGGATGAGGAATCCGTTTCGATCGTCGCCCGGACGGTTAACCTGGAACTGCGTATTACGGACGGCAAGCCACACCTCTATCTTGACGGCCGGAAAGTGGAAAGGGAGATAAGGGAAGCCGCTGTCTCCAGGGCTGTTTCACCTGTAAGTCGTTACAGGGAAGTACGGCGCGCGATGGTCAGGATACAGAGATCAATCGGACGCCGAAGTGGAATCGTTGCCGATGGCCGCGACACCGGCTCCATGGTATTTCCCTTTGCACATGTCAAGGTATTCCTCACGGCCGATGTCGATACCAGGGCGGCCAGAAGAAAGAAACAGCTTGAATTGATGGGCATATCGCAGGAGCTCGGGGAAATAAGGGAAA
>DAOVFR010000274.1 GCA_030672805.1 Candidatus Krumholzibacteriota bacterium | reverse complement strand
CCGAGTCGAGAGAGCAACATGGCAATCCCATCAGCCAATGCATAGTAGTGAAAGTCAGGTACACCGAAGAACCGCTTCGCCACCTGTGCTACTCTTGTCGCCAGAACCGTAAGCTTCAGAGACTCACCCAGCCAGACAGCCGAGAAGTACGCCGCGGCCAACACTAACGCAACCAGGTTTTTCAACCGTTCATAGTCCAACACACGAATGTCTTCGAGATGATAACTCTGTTTGATGAACCGGATCGTCTCCTCAACCAGCCATCGTGATAAATAAGAGCTGACAATAAACCATAACAGGCTGCGGGTTCTTTTGACCAATACGTTCGTCAGCAGCATCATCGGTTTGTTTCCAAAGCCCTTGATCACCACCAGGTACAACTGCTCCTTTCTGGCGGGAAGCTTCACGTGTCGAAATCCATATTCAATATGATAGGTCTTCTCTTCTCCTTTCACCTCTTTGACAATCGTTTCCGCATAGACCATCGGGCACCCCCGGGCCAGATCCAGCGCTTCGCGACCTCGGCCACGAAAGACCAGATGCCGATCCCCCACCAGTCGGATAATGAACCGTAATTTCTTCCGCAATAACGGTTTAATCAAATTGCCGCGGTCCCCGCCTCGATCCATTACATATATCCCCCGTCCACCAGTGGCTTTCTTGATCGTATCTACCACACCGAGCAGTTGCGCGTTCTCGCTCTTGAAATCAGGTGCATCAGCTGACCAGAGCCGTTGGTGCAACGGAATCACTCTCCGCTTCCCCGGCTCACACGCAATCGCCGTGCAGGCCCAGTATCCATTGACAATCTCTCCCGTGCTGCCATCTCGAACATGTGCCAGGTACGGCATGCTCTTCGCGTATGGCTTGCAAATGTCCGTCGGATCGATAACGATCAATGTATCTTGATGAACCTTACGAGATCCGTGTTCAACTATTACTTCGTTGATCTTCTGCCCCAATCCCCTCTCAGCCAGATGACGACTCAATCGTTCTTCGGTCTTCTTCAACGATATATCTTCTCCCAACGATCGTCCGATCGAACTGAGCTTCATATCCCGCCCCGCCTGTATCCCGTATATCATCTGCTCGATAAACTTCGAGCGCGGCTTCGAAAAGTGGGGATAAAATACGCCTGAAAAGTGATGAATCTGTCCTTGCAACTTCATGGCAATCTGTCTATGGTTCATATCGGCCTCCCGTGTTTGTTACTGTTCATCGATGACTGTAGTCATCGATTTACACGGAGGCCACTTTTTTATTTGCCGTTTTCCTTTACCTACTCAACTTTAACAACTTACAAGGAATTGCCGGGGAAAAACGGGGAATGTCCAATTAGGGTGCGAAATGGACAACATTCCACTTGCCCGTTTGCCCGTGGGTATCTACTTTCAAGTGTAAGAGATTTTATAAACAACATTGAACGCTTCGTGGACAATTACAACGCAAATTCAAACCCTTTCATGTGGACTGCAACAGCCGATTCAATCCTTGAGAAAATCGAACGACTTTGTAAAGGTATTGCTGGGACACGACACTAGTTTCCACATTCCTGACTCTGATAGTCGTACCGGTGATCTACAGGCTTTCCGAAAAGGAATGATCCCGCGCTCCGGGCATGCTAGTAGCCGGAGTGGAAGATGGACGATTTTGATAGTGACGCGAATAGGAAGGAACCCTTAATTACGATTATGCTGTGTAAGATATAGACAAAGTGGCGGCACTCTCGTGTCACCACTTTGTCATTCGGGTATATGTGGATTTTTCAGCGCAGGAGCACCATTTTCCTCGTTTCGCCGAACGGGCCCGCGTGCAGCTTGTAGAAATACATGCCGCTCGCGGCCACGCTGCCGACGTCATCGCGTCCATCCCAGAACGCCTCGTGCCGTCCCGCCGGGCGATACTCGTTCACCAGCACCCGCACGAGCCGTCCCGCCACATCGTATATCTTGAGCGAGACGAAGCCCGGCTGCTTCAATCCGAACCGGATCGCCGTCGCCGGGTTGAACGGATTCGGGATATTCTGGCTGAGATAGTATGCAGGTGGCGCCCCGGGCGTTTCGCCGCCGGTCACATCATCAGGCCGGAGCAGTGCGAAGAGGCTCTCGTTGCCGTGAATGTCGATCGCGGAGACCTTGTAATAGTACCCGCTGTCCCACCGCCAGCCGCCGTCGAAGTAGAACGTATCGCAATCCGAGTGGAGCATGTTCCCCGGTCCCGGAACAAAGTCCTCGGTGAGGCCGCGATAAACGGTGTACCCGCCGAGATCGATCTCCGTGTTGGGTTCCCACGTGAGCTGGAGCCCCTCCGGCACGAAGCTCTGCTCGCCGGCGAGGGCCGCCGGCATGCAGGGGGCGAGGTTGTCGACCGAGTAGCCGCTGTCGGGCTGTGAATCCCAGAAGTTGAATGGATCCGACGTGTGCGCCGAGAGGAAGAAGTAATGATACCCCGTTCCGGCACCCGTCGAATCGTATAACGTCGGCGCGGTGAGGGCGTGGTTGTCGAGGTAGTGGGCGTCCATGTTGGCGACCCATTCCCACCAGTACGCCGTACCGCCGAGGATCGTCCGTCTGAAGGCAGGCCCCTCGAAATCGGGAGCTATCTCCCGAGGGGCGACCTCACGATATCCGGCCTCGAGCATCATCGCCGCTTCGGGCCCGGTGATGCTCCGCCAGACGGAATAATGGGTAACGACCTGGTTTGGATATTCGTCGAGTCTTGTCCCGTTCCATCGGACGGTGACCTGACCGCCCTGGTCGCCGGGGACATCGGTGATATCAACGATCGGCGCCGAGGGGTATCCCCAGTAGCCGTTCCGCTCGATGCGCTGGGCGAAGATGTCGTGCCCGGTGTTTCGCTGGTCGAACCAGCTCGTGATCGCCCCGCCCGCGCCGTCCGTTGTGATCTGCGGGAAGCTTTGCGTGCCAGGGACATCGCAGATCACGACGCCGTCGGTATCCCAGAGAAGATTGCCGCCCGCATCGATCTTCTGGCAGTAGATGTTGCCGTCTCCCGTGCGGTTATCGTAAAAAACGAAGACAGCCCCGCCTGTAGCGTCCGGCGCGATCTTGACAAAGTACTGGTATCCGGCGCACGTGCAGACGCCGACGCCGTCGGTGGTCCAGAGCGCGTTGCCGTCCTTGTCGACC
>DAOVFR010000204.1 GCA_030672805.1 Candidatus Krumholzibacteriota bacterium | reverse complement strand
CGATCGTTCGACTCGATGTAGAACGAGGCGGTGTTGTTCAGCGCCCACGCGATACCCGTGATATTGCCGATGCGTCTCGATGTTTCGAGGTTCTCGAGGTAGAACCGCTCGGCCAGGTCCAGCCTGCCGGCCGCCGAGTAGACCGAGGCCATGCCGCTCGCGACCTTGCCGAGCAGGTCGATGTTTCCCCTGCCGGAAGCGATGCCGTACGCTCTCTCGTAATGCTCCATCGACTTGCCGTAGTTGCCGAGGTAGAAGTAGACGGAGCCGATGCTGAAGTGAACCGACCCCATGCCGGTGCTGTCCCCGAGTTCCTCGTAGATCTCCATCGCCTCGTGCTCGTAGGCGAGGGCCCTCCGGTAGTTGCCCTGCAGGTCACTGACCATGCCGAGCGAGTTGAGGCACCAGGCCGAGCCCCGCCTGTCCCCGATGCCGGTCCGCACCTCTAGGGCCCGTGCGTAATACTCCCGTGCCTGCTTGAAATTGCCCAGCCGGTGGTTGGCGAGCGCCAGCCCTCCCAGCGTCCAGCTCAGTCCGTACTGGCTGCCCATTTCTTCGTAGACCTCGAGACACCTTGTATAATGATCGATCGCGCTCGAGAATTCGCCGAGATTGACGTGGTTGTATGCGAGCCTGAGACGTGCGCCGAGCTCTCCCCACGTGTTCCCCTGCCCGATGTGGTGCTCCAGCGATGTCCTGAACAGCCCGAGCGCCTTCCCGGTGTCGAACCGGGCCTCCGCAACGGCCCCGAGACCGTAGTAGATGTATCCGAGCTGCCATGTCGAGCCGCACGAGAGGGCAAGGTCTTTTGCCTCGCCGAGGTGTGCATCGGCGTCCCCGTGATTTCCCATCCTGGTTTCCGCCTGGCCGAGATTGTTGAGCAGCGCAGCTGTCCGTTCGACCGCTCCGAGCGTGCGCGTTTCCGCGAGAGAGCGGGCGTAGTAACCGGCCGCCTCGTCGATGAGCTGGCGCTTCTCGTTGAGGCGCCCGAGGCCGTTCAGGCAGTATGCCGCGATCTGCCTGAATCCCTGCTTCCCGGCTCCTTCCAGTGCGTGCCTGTACAGGCTGTCGGCCTCCGGCATCCTGTCCATGAGGTTGTACGACTCGCCGAGTATTGCATCCAGTTCAAGCGTGAGTCTCCGGTATCCCCGTATCGAGGACGCCAGTGTTCGCATCCGCTCGATCTCCCGCACGGCGCCCGGTGCATCCCGGGCGCCCAGGAAGCTGAGCGCCGTCCGCATCAGGCAGATAGCGGCCGAGAGAGTGTCGCCGCCGTCGAGGGAATGCTCCGCGGCGTCCCTGAAATCTGCCGCCGCTCCCTTGAAGTTTCGCTCGTGACTTTTCCGGTGGGCCTGTATGAAAAGCGCGAGCCGCGTGGAGTCCGTGCCCGGCGAGGTTGAAAGAGGCCGGAGGAAATCCGTGGCCCGGTCGAAGCAGCATTCACGCGAGCGGGCCTCGAAGATTGCATCGAATGCCTCGATGCGGCTGGGGTGCTCTGCGAGAACTTTTTCAAAGAATGATGCGGCCTCATTATTCTTCCCCCCGTCGAGGAGCCGCGAGCCTTTGTTGTAAAGGTCGATGCGGAGCGTTCCGGCGGGCGGGCGGTCTCCGGCTGTCCCGCCGGCGAGAAACAGCAGCAGGAAGAAACCGGTCGATATAAGGATCGCTGGACGTTTCATACTGTGGCCCGTTTTGTGCTGTCCGGTCTCATGTTCGGGGGATACAATAACCGCCGGGAATCAGGTGAGGATGATCCTGGCGTCCGCAACGACGCACCGGGTCGATGAACAGAGAACCGGGTTGAGGTCGATCGACTCGATCACTCCCTCGAGCTCCATTACCAGTTTCGAGAAGTTCACCACGAGGGGAACGAGTATCTCCATGTTGACCGGCTCCGCCCCCCTGAATCCCTCGAGCAGCTTTCGTGCCTTGAGGCAGCCGATCATCGAATGAACGTCTTTCCGCTCGATGGGCGCCATCCTGATCGTCGTGTCACTGTACAGCTCCACACCGACGCCCCCGATGCCCATGAGGACCACGGGGCCGAACTGAACGTCGACCTTGGCGCCGATGATGAGCTCCACGCCGCGTACCGTTTCCTCGACAACGATGCCGTCGAACGCTTCCATCGAGCTCAGGCGGTCGAATACGCCGCGCATCTGCTCGTCATTCTCGATGTCGAGTATGACCCCTCCGACGTCCGATTTGTGAAGCACCTTCGGTGAGACAACCTTGGCGACAACGGGATAGCCGGTATCGGCGGCAAAGGAGGTTGCC
Organism: Candidatus Krumholzibacteriota bacterium; assembly: GCA_030672805.1. GTDB lineage: Bacteria > Krumholzibacteriota > Krumholzibacteriia > Krumholzibacteriales > Krumholzibacteriaceae > DAOVFR01. The sequence goes on along the minus strand of DAOVFR010000204.1, from coordinate 2,375 downwards.
TCCCCGGGGGTCTTCGCCCAGGCGAACAGCGGCACGTCGAAACCGGCAAGCGTGAAGAGCTTCTTGGCATCGGGTTCGAGGACCCATCCCGTTTTTTTCGAGTCCTCGATGATCCGTTTCATCTCGTCGGTCAGCACGGCAGGCACCTCCTCATCGCCTCGACCATGAGGACGGCTCCCTCGATCGAACGCGAGACGGGGACGTTGTTGAGCTGGAAGCCCTCGATGATCATCCGGTACTTTTCCACGTGCGGGACGTAAGCGATGAGCGGTTTTTCCTCCTGCCGGAAGACCTGGCTGAGACGCGCCCCGACGTCGGAGGTCACATCGGGAAGATACGGCAGAAGCAGGACGATCATGGAATCGATCGCTTCCATTTTACTCAGCATGGTCGCGGCGGCGACGAAATCATCGTCGCACGCGCTGCCGGTGAGGTCGATCGGGTTGGCGAGCGAGGCGATCGGCTGGATGCTGCCGGATAGCTTTGCCCTGAGTGTTTCCTGCAGGTCCGAGGGCACTTCCGGAACGTTCAACCCGCCTGCCGCGCAGGTGTCGATCGCCACCACACCGTGGCCCCCGCTTCCCGTAATGATACCGACGCTGCCGGTGACCGACCGCGGGTAGCAGCTCAGCGATTCGCAGAACGAGACCATCTCGAACTCGTTTCGCGCCTCGACGATTCCGAACTGGCCGAGCACCGACGAGAAGACCGGGTAGTCGCCCGCAATCGCAGCGGTGTGGCTCGATACGGCGCGCACACCCCCGGGACTCCTGCCGGCCTTCATCACGATCACGGGTTTGGTGCACTTGCCGGCGGCCCGCACGAACTCGCGCCCCTCGCCCCTGCCGAATCCCTCCAGGTAGAATGCGATGACGTCCGTCATGTCGTCGCGGGACAGGAAGTCGAGCATGTCCAGTTCCGTTACCATCGCCTTGTTTCCGATGCTCACCGCGCGGGAAAGCCCGATCCCCTGCCCCGCGAACTTGACCATCTGGTCGACTAGGATCCCGCCGCTCTGGCTCACGATGGCCACATTGCCCGGTTCGGGACGGACCATTCGCTCGCTCGGCAGGAAGAATGTGTCCACCTGTCCCGTGGAATAGATGCCGAGGCAGTTCGGACCGATAAACGGCAGGCGGGCTTCCTTTGCGATCGCCACGAGGCGGTCCTGGAGCTCCCTGTTCCCGACCTCGGCGAAACCGCCGGAGATCACGGTAACCGCACCGGCGCCGCTGTCGATACATTCCTCCATCACGGCCGGCACGTGTTCGGCGCGTACCGCGATCACGGCAAGATCGATCTTTTCCGGGATCTCCGAGACGGAGCTGTAGACGGGCTGCTTGTGGTACATGCCCCCCCGCGGGTTCACCCCGAACACCTTGACGGGATACCGGAAGTGGTTCTTGTTGAATATCACATTGGCCGGGTGACGCTCGTTGCTGAGCGACAGCCCCACGATGGCCAGTGTTTTCGGTTCGAAGACTTTCTGGAAGTACACGGAGCCTCCCTGTGCGTTTCTCTCAACTGACGGGAGCATTCTACACGATCGAAAAGGTGACAGCGACCTTTTTCTATGACTCGATGCTCGCGCTCGCCTGTGATTATATTCCCATCGAATACCGGTATGGCTTGAGCAGTACCGGTATCGAGGATATAATTTATTACACCACGCGCGGCCATAAGTGAAGCAAACACGGGTCGAGATCCATTTTGGGATTGCGCAGTGCCGGCCGGCCCTGATAACTTGTTGAAAATACGACATTGCGCCCGTAGCTCAGCTGGATAGAGCAACGGACTTCTAATCCGTAGGTCGCAGGTTCGAATCCTGCCGGGCGTGCTTTATTTTGTTCCGGATTCGGGGTGTTCGGGTGGAAGCGCTATCGCTTGTGTCTCCCGCTGCGCTGCAGCTCCCGATTTCACTTGCGCAAGGGTCCTGCGGAACAATAGAATAGATATACTTCATGGTGGGCGTAGCTCAGGTGGTAGAGCCCTGGATTGTGGATCCAGTTGTCACGGGTTCAAATCCCGTCGTCCACCCCATTCCCGATTGACAGGGGGCCGCTGCTCGAGCGGCCCCCTTTTCGTACGGCAATCGATGTTATTTCAGCGAATCGAGCACCTTCTTGATCTCGTCGAAATCGGGCAGCACACCGGGGTCGTCCGAGATCCACGTGTACCGGATGATGCCCTCCCGGTCGATCACGAAGGCCGAGCGCTTTGCAACGCCCTTGAGCGGTCCGAGCTCCTCGTGGTATGCACCGTAGGACATACAGGCCGTCTTGTTGAAGTCGCTGAGCACCGTGTAGGGGAGGCTCAGTTCCTCTTTCCACTTGCCCAGGACAAACGGGCTGTCGATGCTTGCGGCGACGACCGTC
>DAOVFR010000197.1 GCA_030672805.1 Candidatus Krumholzibacteriota bacterium | reverse complement strand
CTATCTCATCTGCAATGACTTTGGACTCGACGTTGAGGGATTGAACAAGGCCCAGATGCTGCTCGCTCTGAATGATTATCTCCTGCGGCAGTGTGAACGGAACAGGAGTACCGTGCTCATCATCGATGAGGCACAGAACCTTTCTCCGGAAGTCCTCGAAGAACTGCGAATGCTCTCGAATCTCGAGACGAGGGACAGGAAACTGCTCCAGATCATGCTTGTCGGGCAGCCCGAGCTGGAAGCGACCCTGAACATGATCGAGATGAGACAGCTCAGGCAGAGGATCCCGGGGATATGCAGGATATCGATGCTGAACCGCAACGAACTGGTCAATTATATCAATTGCCGTCTCGATGTAGCCGGCGGAGTCAACGGCGGTCCGAGTTTCACGGAGGATTCAATTGACGAGATCCTTCACTACTCTGGTGGGACACCCCGGTTGATCAATATTCTGTGTGACAGGGCGCTGCTTATCGGGTATGTTTCGAACACAAGAACCATCGATGGCCGGATCATCCGCGAAAGCATCAGGGATCTAGAAACCCAGTTCGGATCACACGCCGAACGGCGCATGGGACCGTCATAGGGAATAAGGAATTTTCTCCCGGTATTGAGCGGAAAGGATAAATTCCCTTGAGCAAGATATACGATGCCCTTCGCAGGGTCGAGCATGGGCGTGGACGTCCGAGGAAAAAATCGGTCAAGAAAACCACGAGAAGGGTCATAGCTTCAAAAAAGGGACAGAATTTTCTCAGGGGCATCCACGAGGATTTCCGCCGCGCGCTTCTCAGCTTGAGGAATTCGATCGATTCGGAGATGAAGAAAAAGGATTCACGTGTGGTGCTGTTCACCAGCGCCGTGAAGGGCGAAGGAAAAACCACTATCATTGCGTCACTGGCGAGGGTGATGGCTCTGAGCGAGATGGAAAAGATACTCCTTGTTGATTGCTCGGTGCAAGATCCACAACTCCACAAGCTTTTCGGGATCAAGAACAAAACGGGTATTCTCGATTTTCTCAACGGAACGGCTGAATTCCCCGCGATCGTGAACACCGTCGATGAGGGAGCTCTCGATCTTGTCACAACGGGCCAGATAGAGTCGATGGATCTCACGCAACCCTTGTTCAATTCAGACAGGATGGATCTGTTTATAAAGGAAGCCGCCCAGCAGTACGATTATGTTCTCATCGATTCGTCTGCTATTCTCAATGCACCGGAGACACCGATCATCGCCTCGTTCGCTTCCGGCATCGTGATGGTAATAAATACGGGAAAAACGAAGCGGGAAGTTATCAAGAGGGCGATGCTGATGGTCGAAAAACAGGAGGGCAAGTTCATCGGAACCGTCCTGAACAGGAAGAGGTACTTTATTCCGGGGTTCATTTACAGGCGGGTATAGGTGGCGATGAAAGAATATAGAAACGGGGACCCGTGCTTCGGGCACGGGTCTTTTTCTCTCGATGCGGACCGTACCGTTCGCGGGGAGCGGAATGTTTCCGGGTCGGCCGGCGAAGGTGGGAAGGGGGAAGAGACAAGACGCATCATGGTTCTGAGTGACCTGTTTCCCGAAGAACTGAAACGGCTCACGGACTGGTGGCAGGGACGCCTGAAGACATTTCTGGCCTCCTGTTCGGACTATCTTGCCGATTTTATCGGAGGCGAGAATATCACGGGAATATTTGTATGCGGCAGTTACGCGGGCGGAGAATTGAGCGTCGTGTTCGAGACGGGCAGTCCGATCCTTCTTTCCGATATCGATCTTGTCGTCGTACTGAATTCCCTCGAGGCTTTCCGCAGATACTATCCCCGCAGGAGCGAACTTGGCGAGGCCTGTGAGGAACTCATGCAGGAGGTCCGTTTCGTGGGCCGGGTGGAAGTCGGAATGCTGCTGCCGGAGAATCTCGGAGCCCTGCCGCCGCGACCCGGTGTTTTCGATATGAAGAACCGGGGGATCATACTCCACGGCGGCGAGGAACTGCTGGATCCGGTTCCCGATTTCGAGAGGTCCGACATCGGCATTGACGAGGCCCTGATCCTTATCGAGAACCGGATCGTATCCTTTCTCGGGCATTACGGCAGTCCGCGCGCGGAGACCGAGGAGGGTCTCTACTGCTTTCTTTATGAGATAGCGCGCGTTTATACGGACATCGCGACGGCCGCGGCGTGCCTCACCGGTGAATACCTTCCGGGGTACAGGGACCGGCTCGAATTTCTGAACCGACGAGGGATCGAAGATATGCTGGGGCGTTTTCTCCAATCCGGTCTTCTTTACAAGATCGAACGGTGGACCGTGTTCAAGCTTACGCCCTCGATCAGGACGCTCAACGTGGAGATCGACGATACGGTGCTTGACAGGACCGGGCGGGAATGTGCCTCGGACCTCATGCGATTCTGGCAAAGAGTAAAAGCATTTCAACTGTACGGTGATCCCGGTCATGACATACATGCGTCTCAGGCGGGATCGAGAAGAAAAAAGACCGGGATTGTTCATTCGCTGCAGGCGTGGAAAACACTGCTCGGCTTGATGCCCCTTCAGGATCGTTTGAGCCTCGCGGCGCTGCTTGGCACAAAGTTGTTCACGACCGATCCACTTGCCGTTGTTCGGGAATACGGGGTTCGATTGCTGGAGCACGAAACCGGCGGCAGCCGCAGGACCACGGTCCAGGGTGCGCGGGGAGGATTCCCGTACCGGGGAGGACGGTGGGAAGATTGCGTAAAGAGCATTCATGCCTTCTGGAACATGCTCATATTCGGACGAAAGGAATCTTGATCGAGTGGAAGATGCCGCCACCGTCGTCATCCTGATCGATGCACTTGGGTTCGATCTGTCATCCACACACCGGTTTCATCCTGAATGCTTGCCCAACAGGGTCCGGCTGAGGTCTGTTCTCGGATTCAGCCAGGCTGCAATCACATCGATCATGACGGCCATGGCGCCCGACAGGCATGAACAGTGGATGATGTATTCGTTTTCGTCCGGTCTTTCGCCCTTCTCCTGGCTCCGGCTGTTTTCCCGTTTCGTTTCAACCGACCGGCTGTGGCTCAGGCGACTCCTGTCACTCGAGCTGAAGTATCTGTACAGGATGCGTGCTTATTACAGCCTGTACAGCGTGCCGGCGAGTGTGCTGTCAAACCTCGACCTGCCGGCAAGAAGGGATATCTTCAGGCCGGGCGCCGTAAAAGGCGTGCAAACCATCTTCGATGAGCTTTCCGGGCGCGGTGTCCGGGTCTTCGTGCGTGATTACCGGACACCGGAGAAGGACGCTTTCGACGAGCTGGTAAGCGCGATAGACCGCCGAGAGGCGGGATTCTACCTGCTCTATACGTCGAGTCTCGACGCGCTTCTTCATCGTTTCGGCAGCGTGGGTGAAAACGTCGCTTCACGGCTGAGGTGGTACGAAAAGGCGATCGGGCGTGTGGCGGAGGCTGTGGAAAGGTCAGGTACGAAGCACCGGATATTCGTTCTGGGGGATCACGGGATGTGCGACGTCACATCGCACCTCGACCTGGTCCCGGGGATCGATTCGCTGAACCTGAGAATCCCCGGAGACTTCATTCCATTCTACGATTCATCGATGGCCCGTTTCCGGGTCCATTCCGACAGGGCCGGGGAAATGCTGGGCAACTACCTGGGAAGGCATCCGGGCGGGACCGTGCTCGATGCCGGTGAGCAGGTACGCCTCGGTGTCCGGTTCGAAGGCGGCCGTTACGGCGATATAATATTTCTCGTAAGGCCAGGAACGATGATACTGCCGAGTTTCATGGGACGGCAGCCGGTAGCCGCCATGCACGGGTATCATCCCGATGCTTCCTGCATGCACAGCATCCTCTTGTCGAACGTTCCAGTCGACGAGGATGAATTATCGATCTGTGAACTGGCCCCGATATTCCTGCCGGGGTTCAATGCCGGTCGGGGAGGAGGCGGGGAGTGACAATCGAGAAAATAGGCCGTGCGATGGTGTGGAGCATCGTTGCGAAGATTGCCAGGTTCGCCGCGGCGCCCGTTGCCTATATCGTGATCGTCCGAGTTCTCGGGGAGCACGATTGGGGGGTCCTGAGCGTTCTCAAGAGCATCACCGGCTTCGCGGTCGTTCTTGTCATGTTCGGAAGTGGAAGCGTCCTGCTGAAGTTCGTCCCTTCCCTGCGTGCAGCCGGCGATCTCCACGGGTTTTTCCGTTCATACAGGAAGCTTCTGCTGATTCAGTGCTTCGTCTGGCTTTCTCTGTTCATGCTTTCCAGGTGGGGTGGGCAGTTTCTGGGCAGGGCATTCAACGTGGAAGAGAAAAAGTTCACGTTCTTCCTGCAGTTCGCGATCGCGTTCGTCGCGTTCGAAGTCCTGATGTCGCTTATCTCTAATGCGCTGCAGTCCTGGTACGAGACGAAACGGCTCGGCATTGTAATTGTTGTTGGTAATGTATGTTACATAGCTTTCTTGATCCTTTTTCTCAAGATTGGATGGGGTATCACGGGTGTTCTCGCGGCCGGCGCCGTGGTGAATTTCGGGATGAGCCTGCTGCTTTTGCCTACAGTCCGGGCGCTTTACCGGGCGTCAACTCCCTCCGGCGGGGAAGCGATACGGTTCGGGAGAATCATGCGGTTCTCTCTTCCGTTCGTCATTACAGGGATCCTGAACCAGATCGTCTGGAGACAGTCGGAGGTCCTGTTCCTCGGGCACTTCCGCAGCGTCGAGGAGGCGGGATACTTCGAGCTTGCCTACCGGATTCCACAACTGCTTCTCGAATTCGTGCCGCTGACTATATGGCCGATCGTAATGGCGGGCACATCCGAAGCTTACTCGCGGGATCCGGGGAACCTCCCGAGGGCCATCGATGTCTATTACCGGCTCCTGTACCTGATGGTGATACCTGTCGCGGCGATGGGATTCGCGTTCGCCAGGCCCCTCGTTCCGCTACTGTATGGCGCGGAAATGGTTGAAGCTGCGCCCTTTACGCAATTATTTTTCGTTGTTTTTTCATACTCGTTTCTCTATACT
>DAOVFR010000255.1 GCA_030672805.1 Candidatus Krumholzibacteriota bacterium | reverse complement strand
CCGTCCTAGTTTTTGGCCTTCCGCAGGGCCGTCCGTACGAGGACGGTGCAAAGCACGGCAAAGATCAAGAGGCCGAACCAGCTCGTCCCGGCGAGGCTGCCGAGCAACCTCGGTCCGATCCCCATCATTTCCTCGAGGTCGAACCCGGCGAAGATGGCGAAGAGCAGGCCGCCGAGTGCGCCGCCCGCGATGAGGCCGCTCGAGAACAACATGCCGGGGCCGGATTCCTCCTCCGGTGTATCCCCGCGGTGCTTGAACTTGTCGATCGCCCATTTTATCGCGCCGCCGACGAATATCGGCACGGTCGTCGACATCGGCAGGTACACTCCCACGGCGAAGGCGAGGGCCCGCACGCCGCATAGCTCGACGCCGACCGTGAGACAGATCCCCATCAGGATAAGCACCCATGGCAGCCTACGATTCAGCACGCCGTCGATCACCGTTGCCATGAGACGCGCCTGCGGGGCGGGGAGCTTGGACGATCCGATGCCCGCCTCCTGGCGGATGACCATGCCCGGGTCGGCTTTGCTCACGAGGAACTTCTCGCCCGAGCCGGGGATCCCGTGCACCTCGAACTCCGCGCCGTCCCGTTCGATCGACTGCTCGAGGGACGCCTCGGACGGTATCCTGAAATTCGGATCCGTGATCGTCCGCTCCGTTGTGAAGGCGTTGTTGAGCAGGATCAGTGTGAACCCGACAAGGAAGATCGACGTGAAGGCGCCGATGATGTATCCGTACTCCTGTTTCTTCGGCGTGGCGCCGAGGAGATATCCGGTTTTTAGCGCCTGGGCGACATTGCCCGCGTTTGAAGCGCAGATGCAGACGACCGCACCCACCATCAGCGCGACAGCCGTGTAGATGCCGCCGGCCCAGCCGACGCCGAGGAATATCAGCGACGTGGCCATCAGCGTTGCGATCGTCATTCCCGAGGTTGGATTGGAGGATACGCCGATCTCGCCGACGAGCCTGGACGAGACGGTGGCAAAGAAGAATCCGAACACGACGATCAGCAGTGTCGCGAAGAAATTGCCGAACCAGTGCCCCGGGTGAATGACGGTGCCGAGCAGCAGGTAGATCACGATGAATGCGATCGCTATACCGACAAAGACGAAGCTGATGGGAAGGTCGAGTGATATCCGGCTGACCTCGCGCTTCGCTCCATCGCCGCCGCGGAGCTCCGCGATCGAGTCGCGGAAACTGTATATGATCGTCGGCATCGCGCGAACGAGGTTGATGATCCCGCCCGCGACGACGGCGCCGGCGCCGATGTAGCGGACGTACTTGCTCCAGATGACCTGGTAGTCGGTGAGATCGCCGATCGTCGTGGTGACCATCCGGCCTCCCTCTGTGAGGGTGACCGGCAGCGAAGCGCCGAAGAACTTGATCAGCGGGATCAGCAGCATCCACGAGATGAATCCGCCCGCTACCATGATGCTCGCCGTCCGCGGCCCGATGATGTACCCGACGCCGAGGAGCTCGGGCGACACCTCGCCGATGACCGTTGATCCGCTGTAGAAACGCGGTCTCCAGATGGGGGCCTCGCGCCATAGCTTGAGCGTGCTCATCATGAACTTGTATACGAAGCCGATGCCGGCCCCCCAGAAAACGGCCGAGGCGTGCGCGCCGCTCTTCTCGCCGCTCTTGATCACCTCGGCGCAGGCGATACCCTCCGGGTAGGGAAGCACGCCGTGCTCGCGCTCGATAAGATACCGCCTGAGCGGAATCAGGAAGCAGACGCCGAGCAAACCGCCCGCCAGCGCGACGACGAACGCCTTCGTTACATCCAGCTTGAACCCGAGAAAGATGAGGGCCGGCAGGGTGAATATGATGCCGGCGGCGATGGACTCGCCTGCGGCACCGGTCGTCTGGACCGTCGTGATCTCGAGCACCGTCGCAGGCTTCGAGAGCTTCGCGCGGGCCAGCCCGGTGAACCAGGCCATCGCGATGATGGCGATCGGGATGTTCACGGCCACCGTGAGACCTACCTTGAGCCCGAGGTACACGGTGACGGCGCTGAAGATCAAGCCGAGGATCGCACCGAGGATCACGGCCCTGAATGTGAACTCCGGCATGAGCGTTTCGGCCGGAACGTAAGGTTTGAACGTGCTGGTTTCGTTGCTCATATGGATCCTTTCGTGTTTTAAGCTTCGTTGGCCGTTCGCTCTTCCGGCGGTGACGGAGGTCAGCCTCACCGGGGTGGCGCCGGAGATCGATTCCCCCCGGCCCACGCCTGGGCCGGACACAACGGGCGGCTGGTGAACGGCTACCGTACAGGGCAGATACGCACTGTAAACACAGGATCGATGAAGATGCAAGACAAATCCAAGCTGAACAATCCAGGTGTCATCATGCTTGTGAAGATCGCGGTCAGGCGGGAACGGCCGTTAATGGGATTGCATTAACCGTGTATACGGGTTAGGATTCCCCCGATAAACCACCGCCGCGGGTGGCGCCGGGTGGGGTCTCCCCACCACGCGTGGCCGGGAGCAATGCCGGCGGGCGGGGGAAGGGGTTAAAGTTGGCCGGAGTCCCGTCCGAAAGACAGAACAGTCACTGGGACCGCGGAATGTGACAGAAAAGTAACCGCTGCGACGGAAGTGGTGCCGATTTTCATCCATGGAATGATCCCGGCATGCGCGCGGACCGTTGTGGAGGATAGTTGTAACATACAGCAATCAATAGGATTATGGGTTACATTATCACGGATCCCGTTGGTCTGATTATTGCAGTGCTGAACGTGACAACCATTGCGCTGCTGATATACGTATTGCTGCAGGCCGTTGCCGATAGGCGCAGCAAGCTGCTTCGGGTACTGGACAGACTGTTTTCTCCGGTAAGTTCGCTGCTCCGGAGGGTCCTCCCGGAAAGCAGGATCGACTTGGCGCCCGTCGTGGCAGCCATCCTGCTGCAAATGATTGCATTTTTTATCAAAAGAAGGTATTGAAGCTACAGGAAACACGGTGGCCGAGTTCAGGGAAGATACCCGAAAGGGCTGCAGGTTCGGCAGGAACCTGTGAGTGGGCCGTCCGGGTTGGAACCAGGAGGCATTGCAATGCGGATCACACCTCTCGACATCAGAAAGCAGGAGTTCAGGAAGACGATGCGGGGCCTGGACTCCGATGAAGTCTACGCATTCTTGAGCACTGTTGCTGAAGAGTACGAGGCGGTCCTTTCCGACAACAAGAGGCTTCGCGAACATATCGTCGAACTGGAGGAGCGTCTCGGCGAGTACAAACAGATCGAGACGAATCTCCGGAATACCCTTCTCACCGCCGAGCGCGTCACGGCCGAGGCGAAGGAAAACGCCAGGCGCGAGGCCGGCCTGATTGTCAGGGAGGCCGAAATGGAGGCAGAGAAGGCCGCCGAGGCTATCAGGGCTCACACGCTGCAGCTTCGCAGGGAAATTCTCGACCTGAAGACACAGAAGGATAACTACCTGACCAGGTTGAAAACCCTTTCCGATAGCCACAGGAAGACGATCGAAGGATTCGAGGGGGATTTCGCGCCGATCGACC
>DAOVFR010000193.1 GCA_030672805.1 Candidatus Krumholzibacteriota bacterium | reverse complement strand
ATTGCCGTACTGAACAGGCTCCGGGACCTGGGGAACACCGTTCTGATCGTCGAGCACGACCCGGTCATCATCCGGTCGGCTGATTTCATCGTCGATCTGGGCCCGGGGGCCGGCGTGGACGGGGGTGAGATCCTCTTCAGCGGTACCACCGATGAGGCGAAGCGGGCGAGGGTCGCCCGGTCGAGAACGCTTCCCTGGGTTTTTCAGGGAAAGCGCAACGGGACCCCCGGCCGTAAAAGAAGAAGCCCTGACGGCCACGTGTTTCTCGGGGGAGTTTCCGAACACAACCTGAGAGGGATTGATGTCCGGGTGCCTATGGGATGCCTCGTTTGTGTTACGGGCGTGTCAGGTTCCGGCAAGAGCACGCTCGTCGTCGACGTCCTGCACAGTGTCCTCAAGAACCGGTCCGCACCGGGGAACGTGAAGGTCAAAAGCGTGCGTGTCGAAGGACGGATCGACCGCGTCCTGCTTGTCGACCAGGGGCCGATCGGCGCGACCCCACGGTCGAACCCGATCACGTACATCAAGGGCTTTTCCTATATCAGGGAATCGTTCGCCAGGCAGAAACTTTCGCTGGTACGAGGGTATTTACCCGGAAGGTTCAGTTTCAACAAGCGGGGCGGGCGATGTTCGCGCTGCCAGGGAATGGGGTACAGAAGGGTGGAGATGCATTTCATGGCAGATGTATTTGTTCCGTGCGAGGAGTGTGGCGGGAGCCGTTTCAATGGTGAAACGCTGGATGTTCTCTACAGGGGCAAGAACATCAGCGAGGTCCTGGAGATGACGGTCGACGAGGCAATGATATTCTTCGACGAGGTTCCTCAACTCGGTGAGAAGCTGTGGATGCTCTCCAGGGTGGGCCTGGGATACCTGAAGCTCGGTCAGCCGTCCAACACGTTGTCAGGCGGCGAGTCACAGCGGCTGAAGATCGCCCGTGAACTCGCTGAATCGAAGGGGGAAAGGAACTTCTACATCATGGATGAGCCGACGACCGGCCTGCACGTCAGCGATATCGGTGTGCTGCTCAAGGTCCTCGACGGACTCGTCGACGGCGGACATACCGTTCTCGTGATCGAGCACAACATGGATGTCATCTCCGCGGCGGACCACATTATCGACCTCGGACCGGGGGGAGGGGACGAGGGGGGTGCCATTATTGCTTGTGGACCTCCTGACAGGATCGTACAATCCAGGAAGTCGAAGACGGGAGAATACCTCAAGCAGTATCTTGCACGGTACAGGGGAAGTGGCCCATGAAAGTTCTCGTTACGGGTGGAGCGGGGTACATCGGAAGCGTGGTAACGGAATACCTGCTCGATGCCGGTCACGACGTCGTCATCGCCGATAACCTGTCCACCGGCCACCGGGGAGCGATCGACGGCAGGACGGTCTTTCACGAAGTGGACATTCTCGACCAAGACGCCATCCTGCCGATTCTGAAGAGGGGTATCGAGGCCGTCCTTCATTTTGCCGCCTTCTCGCAGGTCGGCGAATCGATGAAGCGCCCCTTGAAGTATTACCTGAACAACGTCGTCGGCGCCGTTTCACTGCTTGCTGCCATGAAGGATGCCGGTGTCCGGTACTTTCTCTTCTCATCGACTGCCGCGGTATACGGTGAGCCGGAGCGTGTTCCGATAACAGAGGACGAACCGCTTGGACCCGTTAATCCGTACGGGAATACGAAGCTTGCGATCGAGCGGCTCCTTTCCGACTGCTCCTCTGCATGGGGTTTGAGATCGCTTGCTCTGAGGTACTTCAACGCAGCGGGGGCGACCGGCCGCTTCGGAGAAGACCACAGGCCCGAGACTCATCTCATTCCACTGGTCCTCGATGCCGCAATGGGCGGACGCGGGCAGCTTGTCGTGTACGGGGATGATTATTCGACGGAGGATGGAACCTGTGTCAGGGATTACATTCATGTAAAGGATCTTGCCACGGCGCATCTTCTGGGACTTGATAGCCTTGTTAACGGATACACCGGTGTTCTGAATCTCGGAAACGGGAAAGGATTTTCGGTGCTCGAGGTTATCAGTGCGGCGTGCGAAGTGACGGGTCTCGAAGTGCCGTACCGCGTCGGGGAGCGGCGTCCGGGTGACCCGGCTGTTCTCGTTGCGTCTTCGCGGAAAGCGGAGGAGATTCTCGGCTGGAACCGGTCGTTCCAGGATATCCGGGAGATCATCAGGGATGCCTTTTCCTGGAAAAGGTCGAATACGGACGGATACGGCTCGTGAACTTCCCGGAGCACCGCTCACCTGGTAGTATTTTTACCACATGGGAATAGTTTGCAGGTTCAAGTAGAAGGCGTTCGTTGGTTCTATACGGAAACGAGCTTTCCCACCCATTTCATAACTATTTGAAAAAATAGAAATTAAGGCCAGGGAGGGGTTTGACTTGGTGTGCCTGCCGCCGGTGGTAACGTTTTCCCTGTCATGGCATGTAAGTTGCGATTTTTCAAGGTTGAACCGGTATTTACGGTGAAAGCAAACAGGACCGGCGGGATCTTGAACGGACCGAGAACAGAAGAACTTATCCAACTGGCGAGAAGGATCAGGATGCGTTCCCCACAGACGACCGGGGAGCTGCTGTCGGCGCTGGAAAATGCGTTCGTGCCGATCATGGATATCGATGCCTGTGCCCTCGAGATTTCCGATGAGCGGACGATCTATGTCACCCGTCCGGTCGCCGGACTGACAGAAAAAGACCTCCTGGATCTGCTGGACGGTAAACATCAGCATGATTACAGCATCATCGCGCTCGATTCTTCCGTGGAAGGAGAGCCCGTACCGCCGGGGAAACCGGATTTTTCCATCGCGCGCGTGCCCCTGTTTCGCGGCCGTGACAGCTTCGGTGTCCTTTCGTTCGTCAAATCCGGCAGTGGTGCGATCGAGCTCTTCGGCGGCGATCCCACCTCCATGTTATCGGAAGTGCTTTCGCTGATCGTGCTATCCTATTCGCCCCACGGTATGGGGTCCGCAGAAGAACGGAGGGGAGAATCGGTAAAGGCCGAATTGCTGAAGGCCATCGGTGATGAACTCACGATGAGGGGTGTGCTGCTCAAATTACTCGAAATGTCAAAGGCCGAGATCATCGCATACTATACCGAAATGGAACGGGGTGAGCTGTTCATAATGCTCGATGGCAGAGAGCTTTCGCCGAGGATCCCGGAGGTTCGTGAAAAGATCAGGACGGCATACCGTATGTTCACAAACAGCTGCAACGGTGAAAAGCTCTGCAGGGAGCTGGTGTTTTTCAAGCGGCAGGACAGCGGCCTGGCCAATATCCTGAGGAACCATTCAATAGAGAGCTATTTCCTCGTGCCCGTGACCTCGGAGTCCGCCGTGAGGGGGACACTCTTCGTTGGAAGCGTCAGGCGAGATGCGTTCGTCCGCGAGAATATCGGTGTTTTTCGCAGTTTCGCCGAGGATGAAACACCTCTTGTCTTCAGTGCGGGAGAGGAGACTGGAATCCTGGAAAAGGTCCTTGCCACGATCCCATTCGGCAGCGCCCTTGTGGCTCCGGACGGCAGGATCGTCAGCTCGAACAGGATGTTTCGTGCGATCCTCCAGCTTTCGGAGCCTGTACCGGCGCATGTCAACGGGATTGGAGCCGTCTCGCCGTTCAACCTTGCCGGTGTATGGGAGGAGTTCAGATCGGCGCAATGCGATCTTATCGACAGGGAGCTTCGCGGAACGTCGAAAACGGAGAGAGCCGTGTCGGTAACGTGGATCGTGTTGAAGAATCTTGCTGCGGGAGTCGGTTCACTTGTCTTTCTGGAGGATGTCACCGTCGAGAAGGAGCAGGTCGCCGCGCATGAGGAGGTGCTTGCGACGGTTGCCCACGAGCTTCGAACACCGATGACTGCACTGAAGAACTCGCTGAAGATCATCATGGAAGGCGGCTCCGCAGGGGCGCGGAATACAGCCGGGGGAGAAGGTGCGGACCGACTTGCCGACACGAAGTTTCTCGAGACGGCCCTGAGGACGACGAACAGGCTCAGCCTTATCGTGGATAGTCTCGTCAATGCCTCATCGGTAAGGATATCTGGCCGCCCGCTCGAGCTCGAACGGGTTGATGCCCGCAGCTACATCAATGAGGCATCAAGGCTTTTCAAACCGTCACTGAAAAAGAAGGGGATACGTTTCGACATCGATCTCGAGGAGGGCATCGAGACGATTCTGATCGACCGTGACCGCATGGAACAGGTCATTCAGAATCTTCTCTCGAATAGCATCAAGAACGTGCCGTCCGGCGGGAGCATCTCGCTTAGCGTCTCTCGTTGTGTGCAGGAGCTCTCTGATATCTTTCCGGCCGTTCATATTCCTTTCGTACCCCGGCCGCGGTTCATGGATATCTGTGTCAGAGATACAGGCGGCGGGGTTCCCAGGGAGGTTGCCGAACGGGTCAACCTCTCGGGTGACAGCACACTTGTTCTCAACAGGCCGAACCGGGGTCTCGGACTGTATATCGCGCAGAGATTGATGTTCCTTCACGGTGGGGCCCTCGTTATCCGTGTCAACGACGCAGGCGACAGCGCCGTACATCTCTACCTTCCGGAGGATCTGGATACGGGGCGGGTGGTCCTCGCCGGACGCGGGATAGGGGAGGTGATATCGAGGCTCGTCGAGATGGGGGAGAAGGTTGTTCTGTATGCGATGGTCAAGGAAAGCCAACGCTGCTGGCTCGAGATAGCCGGAAGCTGGACAGTGCCGCCCATCGTGGATCCCACGCGGGACGAGATCGACAGGACAGGCGTGTATCTGTGGCCCTTCGGGGAGGGATTTGCCGTTTCGTTGACGGCCGTGAAACGTTTCATCCGCAGTCCGTTCTCGCTCGTCCGCGGCGGCAGGGGCGGTGTCCGTATTCTTCAGGAAGACGGGGGAGACAACCTCAGGATTGGATGGGCTGTCTCGGACAGTGATGGCACGCGCTACTCCGGACTTCTTATGGCCGCGCTCGAAAAGGTTTCCAGGGAGATGCCTAGTATTGTTCGGAAAGGAGAATGGTAATGAACCAGCCCAGGATTCTCATGGTCGAGGACGA
>DAOVFR010000114.1 GCA_030672805.1 Candidatus Krumholzibacteriota bacterium | reverse complement strand
CTGTCGCTGCGCGCGGTGGGGGCCCCGCTCGGCGCCACCCGCGGTGAGCTTACACGCTGTCATTCAGTGCGGTAATACCGCTGCATGAACTCTTTCCCGTATGCCCTCTCCGCCTCCAGGCGGTTGTGTTCCGGGCACAGCAGCCTGAGATTGCCTGCTTTGTTACCCCCGCCCCTCGAATACGGAACGATGTGATCTATCTCCAGGTTCCATCTCGATTCACACCTCGTTCCATCCAGGCCCACAAAGGTGCACTGCCCGATATCTCTTGTGAATACCTCGTCACGCACGGAACGGGGGATGAACCGAGAGTTCTCCGGTCCATCCACACGTTCTTTCACAGTCCCATGATCCTTCCCACGGGCCGCCTGCGGCCCGTTCGTGGTCTTCTGGGATTTCTCAGCCTTTGCGGCACGCATCTTTCTTCGCTTCATCCTGGCCTCCGGGCTGTGGCGCTCGATATACTCGTCCATGAGGGACTCGAACATGGTTTCAAAATCAAGTCCCTTGGGATGTCTCGCGGATAGAAGCTCTTTCACCTGATCCACTTTATTCATGAACCCGGGATCCACACCGAATACGATCTTGAGTCTCTTCTCTAGCACATCACATCTCCGGGAGATATCTGCGTCCTCGCAAGTATTTCCACGTTTTCCTCCGTGATTCACACGGACACTTTCGCCGCCGCCTCCGTCTTCGGCAGGGTTATCGACAGAAGCACGGGGCTCCTTGGTCCCAACGTTGGGACCTATACCAACGCCACTTTCGCCGCCTCGAGCGCCTCCGGCTCCGTCTCCGCTTTCCGGAAGCACAAGCTCTGTCCTTACATATACCGTGCTCACTCGGTCCATCACTGACAGCTTCGGGTTGTATCTCGCAACTATCGCCTCCACATCACGGGATGATCTGCCCATGACTTCTGAAAGAAGCTGCTTGCTGTTACCGGGTTTAAGGACCCCCGAGATCATCGATACGGTGCAGGGGTTTATCTTTCCCACGGAGAGCATATCTCGTACTTCCGGATAGTCCCGCATGCACCGCACCACGCGGACCCTCCTGGCAGCGGTCGATCTCGAGTAACCTAGACTGCGGATGCAGAAGTAGAATAGAGAGGGGCAGCCCCGTTCCCTGTACAGTCCCCGTTTTTCTATCTCGAGAAGGTGAAAGATTATCGACAGCACGGTATCTCTTTCTATTTCATCGAGTCGATGGGTTCTTCGAATCAGCTCGCTGTCGGAGAGCCCGGCCAGGGAAATTCCTGGGAGTTCCGGCAGGGAGCGTTTTGAGCCGGTGTTATTTATACCCGTCCCAGGTTTCCTGCTTGTTAGTTCTGCCCGTGGATTGATAGGTTTCTCAAGAGCGGACTTCATCCCCGCACCTCCCGTTGAATGGTTGTACCGGCGGCCCTGTCGCCGCATCGAGATGGCGGCCGGGCCGATGTTCACGATGCTGAAAGAGATCGACGTCTTGAGTATTATACCATTGGTTTTTGAGGACTCTATAAAGGGCCAGGGAAGCGCGTTCACAGGGCAAGGCGGGAAAAAAGTCAAAAAAAGCGAGAGATGCTCCCAGACGCGACGAGAGCGCGTCTAAGGGCTAACTATATGTAATAACAGAAACTTAACAGAAATGGCCCCGAAAAACGTGTCAAGGAAAAAGTGAATAAAAAATCAAAAAATATTCACCACTGCAAGACCGAGGTTCTATTGTATGACCCACACAAGTAATGAAATACATACCGGCAAGCCCCGAAAGCAGTTATGACATTTGTGACGCCGTAGACAATATGGCGTGTGGCTGGTATACTATTATTGTAGATCGATGGGAATCACCCGGGGGATCTATCATGCTCAGAAAATATCTCCTGGTGGCGATGTGTGTTATTCTGCCCTTCACGGTGCCAGTCACCGCCGAGAGCCAATATCCATATGGATATATCGGCCTCTTTATCGACGATCATCATGGTTATTGGTGTGTGGATGGAGTGGGCATGTACTCTTTCGAGATGTGGGTCTGGTGTCTCCCCGGTGATAAAGGCCAGATGTGCGCCGAGTTCGCTATAGATTATCCACCGAACATTATCCCGAGTACGATCACTCAGAACGACGAAATTATTTCGGTACTGCTTGGAGATTTACCGAGCGGAATTAGTGTATGTTACAACGAATGCCAGTGGGGCTGGCACTGGAACTTCCATCAGACCGTGTTTGTGACAGACCCTGTTAAAACAATCTGCGAAATCGTTCCTCATCCCGATGTGGGCATATATCAGTTCGCGAACTGCCTTGAAGGTTACCCGACCGAGCCATGCAAGAGGCTGACGGCCCTCTATGTCAATTATACGTATTATGATCCAGAATGCGGTCCATATTGCACTCCTCCTGAACTCATATCCATAGAAATAATCAGCCCATACGCCCTGAGAGCAACTACGGATTCTCCACATGAAGCAGTATATGGATTTCATTTTGATGTGTTCAACGTCAACGATCCGGCGGACGCCCTTGCCGTGGAAAAGGCACATGCACACGAGGATTATCGCACTTTCACGATCTTCCTCGAAGATACGATTCCGCGGGATTCGACGTATGTTCTGAGAGGTAGTTTATGCTGTATCTATAATTGCGGCTATTCGGCCCTGGAGTTCACGTATTTGGGCGGGCTTCCCGAAGAACCTGATCTTCATGTCGTCGATATGTCCTGTATCGACAAGATGACCGAACCATGTTTGGAATACGACGTGTCGGTCACCGTTCAGAACAGGGGGCTCGCTCCTTCCGATTCCACCGACCTCCTGATCAGCTACGAACACTATTCGGAGGTGATTCCACTGTTCAGCACAGGGATTCCTCCGCTCGATATCGATGAAACATATACAACAACCGAACACGTGTATCATCCGAGTTTTCCGACAGATAGGCTATATATCACCGTCGAAGTGGATACGGAAGATGACATCGTGGAACTAATCGAAATGAACAACAGGTCACAAAAATGGGTTTGGAATCACTGTCCCCGTATCACATATATCGCAGACAGACCCGATGACGCGGGAGGCTTTATTTACCTTCGCTTCAGTGCTGCTCCGGACGACAGGGCCAACAACCCTTATTTACAATACTACGAAGTCCTCAGACGAATCGAACCTCCCGAGCATTCGCCAGGTGATGCACCGTACTGGGAGGTGATAGAATCCGTCGAGGCACAGGCATGGAATTCGTACGGCCTTTACGTTACGACCCTGATGGATTCGACCGCCGAGAACGGGATTTACTGGTCCGTGTACAAAGTGCGCGCTGTGACGGCGCATTCGACGGATCCGATTTATTACTACTCCTGTCCCGATTCCGGATATTCTGTCGACAATCGAACGGTAGCTGCGCTTCTCCAGTCGTTTTCAACCGATCGCGACGAAGCGGGCGTTACCGTCACATGGCGATTGATCGACGCGGACGAAGACATCGAATTCATCATCCACAGACGCGTGGAAGGCAGATCGGGATTCGAAAGGATCGATTCTCCCGCCATACATCGCACGAAAGCGACTTACACGTTCCTGGATTCGCACATCGAGGACGGTGAAGAATATTCCTACCGCATTTACTATACAACCGGCTCAAATAGAATCCTTCTGTTCGAAACCGAACCGGTACTCATACCGACAAGACCTCTCGCCCTGCGCCAGAACAGACCTAACCCATTCAATCCCGCAACGACAATCCGGTTCTACCTTCCCGATGCCACCGATGTATCTCTCGATATTTTCGACGTCGGCGGAAGACATATTGCCACAATTTTCCGGGGATACAGCGATAAGGGGATTCACGATCTCGTCTGGGAGGGATACGACAGGGACGGGAACGAAGCCGCATCAGGGATATATTTCTACCGGTTGAGGGCGGGAAAGAAGATACTGACGAAAAAAATGGTGCTTTTGAGATAATACGATCTGCAGCCGATCTGCTTTGCGCCCTCGTTCCAGGCGGGCAGGGGATACCGGACTCTGGCCCCGTTCCGGCCGCCCGGAGTGGTCAATGTTTGTAGACCCTCTTTCTGGCATGGGAGATGATACGGGGCATGGCGAAGACCAGATGAAGGTAAAATATCCACCCGGGGAAACCGATCCTCAGCCCCTTCCTCACAATCGCCCAAATCTGCCCACGGTCGAAGAATCCGGAGCTGATCCGCTTCACGATTCGGTTGATCTCCCGCGGTCCATATCTCCTGGAATAGATACGGTTACCCTCACCGACGTAATACTCGTCGTTGTCCTCCAGGAGGCGGGCCAGACCAGAATATTTCTCGTACCGCAGCCGGTTGGGGCTTATCAAATCGATGCCGACCTCGCGGGCGAAGGATACGATCTCCAGCATCTCCTCCTCCGACTCACCGAAGAGGCCCACTATGAAATATCCGTTTATCAGCATCTTCGACTCTCTCAGTACAGTGAACGCCTCTCGCACATCCTTCGTCTTGAAACCCTTGTTCAGCAGCTTCAGGCTCTTGTCCTGGGCCGACTCGAGACCGATCATCAGCAGGCGGAAACCGGCCCGGTACATCTTTTTCAAAAGGGCTGGATGTTTTGCGATCGAGACCCTTGCGTTAGCCAGAAATATCTTGTTCAGTTTCGCCTCTATGATGAGGTCGCATATCTTCTCGACTCTATTGATATCGACGAAGAAGTTATCGTCGATGAATGCAACAACCCTGGCATCCATTTCTCCTAGCTCCATAAGAACCGATTCCGGTGTTCGTGCCGACCAGTCGCGTTTCTGACCGAGCGGATTCATTTTAAATGAACAGAATTTGCAATTGAAAGGACACCCCTGTGAACCAACGATCGAATCGAAGCTATATCCCAGGCCGACCTTCTTGTAACTGATTCGGTACTTGTAACGCCGTCTCTTTCGATTCGGATACAGGGTATTGGAAACGTCGGAGAGGCGGCGATTGGCGTTATGGATCAAACGGCCGTTGCTTCGATATGATACACCCTCCACACCCTCCGGTGAGCCGGTCTGAACTAATTCTTCTATCGTCTCCTCTCCGTCACCTCGTACAATCACGTCTATATTGGGACACCGTTCGAAGAGTTCCTCGACATTCTCGGTTGCGAACTTCCCACCGATGACTGTCGTTACATCTGCAGGCAGGGAACGTATTACTTCGCATACCGAGTCGAACTCATAGTGCCAGTTGACGCTCACACAGAAAAGGTCCGTCCCGGCACTGATGATCTTTTTAAAATTCTCCTCGTACCTCAGGTCGATTATGCAAATGTCGTCGACATGGTTTTCTATCGCGGCGGCAACGTACTCAAGGCCGAGTGGGGGGAAAAACTCGTATATGGGAACTTCCTGGAAATATGGGTAGATACATACAACACTTTTAAACTTCATCTGTTCACTCTTCCACGGTCAGGCATCAGACCTCCGCTTCGGTGGAGAGCCGTTTCCTGCAGATCAATGCCCGGCACAACGCCGGCCCGAAAGGTGCTCACACACACTTGCCCGAAGCAAATATTCTCCTGAACAGCAGCAGGAGACAAGAATATTTGAGGCACTGCCGACCGAAACGTAAGGCAAGCCACTTGGAAAGCCCCGGAATCACGTTGGAGATGTTGTGCGTGTTCTCAAAGGCCTTCACGGGCCGCAGGTAGAAGGAGGTATAGGCTTTCAACAGCCGCCTGCTCAATTGACCCGGCGAGAGGTGATCGAGCTTGATAACCGGATCGAGGGCGGTGAATTTTCCCCAATCGTCGGTCAACAGCCGATCGCATACATTCCTGTAGAGCTTCGTGCCCGGATAGGGGGTCAGAACCGAGAACTGGGCCTTTCTCGGATTGAGGGACTTGGCGAACCTGATGGTCTCATCGATCGTCTTTGCAGTATCGTTGAGGGCCCCCATTATGAAAGCACCAGTTGTGCGCACATCATTCTCGTTGAGGATTTCCATCGCCCGTACGGCATCGTGGATGAGCGCCTTCTTCCCGTAGCCGTCAAGCACCTCCTGGCTGCCGCTCTCGAAACCGATGAAGGTCCATCGAAATCCAGCCCGCGCCATTATCCGGACCATCTCTGGATGCTTTACAATCGTATCCACGCGGGACCAGGCCTCCCAGATCAGATCCCACCCCTTCGATATGATTCCTTCGGACAGTGCGATCGCCCGCTCCGGATCCAGAGTGAAATTATCCTCGACAAAACAGAGGGCCCGGTAGCCGTATTTCCCGTACAGCAGCTCTATCTCTTCGAGAATATTCGCTACCGATCTAGCCCGCCAGCGAACCCCGAAGAACTCCGATGAAGCACAGAAATCGCAATTGAACGGGCATCCCCGCGACGTAACCAGCGTCGTCATGGGACGGCCGTTCAACTTCTCGTTGTAATGTTCGAGATGCAGGAGCTCACGCGCCGGAAAGGGAAGGGCATCGAGGTCGGTGATAAACGGAGTATCGGGAGCTCTCGTGATCTTGCCATCTGAAAAATAGGAAACCCCCCGCAGCGTTTCGATGGTCGTATCCCCGGATAGATAATCGATGAGCGACCGGAAAGAGTGTTCTCCTTCATTACGGACCACATAGTCGACGACTCCACTCGTCAGGGCTTCTTCATCGAGAAAACTCACATGAGGTCCCCCCATGACGATCTTCGCACCCCGATCGCGGGCACGCCGGGCAATACCGAGGGAGACCGGATACCGGACTGAATCGACGGATAACCCGACGACATCGAAATCACCATACCGGTACTTTTTCCATTTGTCTTTCCCCACGTTAAAATCGACTATGGTTATATCGTGCTTATCGGTGAGTAAAGCGGCCAGGTATGCAAGACCCAACGGCGGCCTCCGTAAGCCGATATTGTAATAGGAAAAACCCACAGGTGGGTTAACCAGCAGAATCTTCATGATTTTCCTTCCTCGGGTATATTCCACCATACAGTACCATCAATGAGCAAAAACAACTGGTGGACCATCTCTGCCACGCGGTCTCCCTTGCAAAAACAGCGGTATTGAAGGGCTCGGGCGATTATTCTTCCGCGCTGTCCGGGACCGAATCGGTCTGCTGGAACTGTTCCCTTATAACCTTGTCGAAATCTCTCAGGAGCCCCCTGAAATCCCTGTCGCCCGGATTTATTGCAAGCCAGCCCGTGACGAATTCTTTGGCGATATCGTATCGTCCCAGTTCGGCCGCCACCCTGAAGCCGGATATGTATATATCCCTGTGATCGGGGGCGCGAGTTACCGCATCGTGAAGCGTCTCGAGCGCATCCGCCATCCGCCCCCATCTCTCGTACATGCCGGCAAGGCCGACGTAGTACTCACCCCGTCCCGGATCCTTTTGTATCAGCTTCATGAAATGCTCGAGCGCCTCGTCGAACCGCCCGCCCCGGACCAGGTAGATGCTGAGCATGCGATTTGCAAGATCGAGCCCGGGGTTCAGCTTCAGGGCGAGTCTCATCCGCCCGGCGGCCTCATCGAAATCCCCGGCCGATGCTTTCGTGCGGGCGAGATCGAAAGCAGCAAGAGCGTAGTTCTGATACATTCGTCTCGTATCGATGCTCCTGTACGTCGTATGGTCGACCTCGCCGTCCGCGGCGATCATCCCCCTGAATTCGAATATATGATCGATGTTCCTCTCCAGCATGAATCCATCGATAAGATACGCCCCCTT
>DAOVFR010000061.1 GCA_030672805.1 Candidatus Krumholzibacteriota bacterium | reverse complement strand
AAAAGATATCTCACGGGGAACTGACCCGGCGGGTCAACGCGAGGGAACACTCGATTTTTTTTGGCGGCGTCATGATATCCGCCGGCGATACACTGTCCGGCCCCATCGTGGTCATCTCGGGTGCTTTGGATATACAGGAGGGCGGCGTGCTCGTCGGGGACGCCTGGATCGTGAACGGCAAGCTCGTCATGAACGGTTTCTCCGAGGTGGCCGGACATGTGCGCCTGGTGAACAGCGAGGCGTACCTATCACGCGGCGGGAGGGTCGTGGGTGGAACGAGTCATTACCGGTGCGAATGCAGGTTGAACAGCGACAGGTTCGAGGAGGAAGGACAACTCGCTTTCGAAAAATTCGAGGATCCAAGGGCGGTGAAAACGAAGCTGACAGTGGAGGAAGGCGCGCCGAACCGTACCGACTACAATCTTGTCAATTTCGGGATAGAACGCAGGAATCCACGGCACCGGAACCCGTACGTGAGGGGGCATGCCCTGGTCAGGGTCCCGTTACGGAAAGGGTCTGGTGGCTTTCTCGGCTTCGATGTGGACCTTGCCGTTCCCCTGAAAGGCGAGGAGCTCGATCTCATCGTCCGTGGTTTCAAGAAGAGTTTCACGTACGATTACGAAGCCTTTCACGGTTGGGACGCCATGGTCAACCTCGAGCTGCTCGGAAGAGACCTGGCGGATTACTTCGAGCGGCGGGGAGCGGAGGTGGGTCTGAGGTACAAACCGGGAAAGACGTTCATCATCGAGACCGCTGTCTCCTTCCAGAGTGAAGTGTCCCTCGAGACACGATCCGCGCCGACGCTGTTCCAGTCGGACCTGAAGAAGCGTGTCAACCCTCAGATCGACGATGGCGAACGGATGTTCGTTTCGGGGCGTTGTACGTTTGATACGAGGGACGACCAGGCCTGGCCCACCGATGCATGGCTGTGCAGTGTATGGATCGAGAAGGGCATCGCGGACGGTCCGGGCGATTTCTCGTATACAGCGTTCGAGATCGAGGGGAGACGTTACAACAGGTTTCCCCTGGGACTGCAGTTCGATGTCCGGGCGAGGGCATTCTCGGCGTTCGACAGGATCCCGCGCCAGGTGACGCGCTCGATATACGGGTTCAACGGTATCCGCGGCCTTGCGTATGATACGGGGAACCTGGTCCGCGGGGACCGTACCGCGCTGGTGTCCGGGGAACTGTCCGTACCGATGCCCGGCATTCCGATCATGCGGAAGATCTTTACAAGCTGGCGGTTCATGCTGTTCGCCGACGTCGGACTCGTGGCGCAGGCGGAGAATCCGAAATCACCGATCGAGTTCCTCGATACGACCTTCGATGCATGGGAGAAATTCGCCGGTGTCGGGTTCATCGGGGAATCGTTCATACCGTTCTTCGGCCTGTACATCGCCCAGGACCTCGAACGGGACGTGTTCAAGCCGTGGTTCATGCTTCGGTTCAACAGGACTTTCTAGGAGCCGGGATGAAACGAGAGGGAACACCGCTGCTCGTTGTTGAGAATCTGCGGAAGGATTTCGGGAACGTTCGGGCGCTTTCCGGGATAGACATCGTCCTGGATGCCCCGGGAGTCTATGGTTTTCTAGGACCGAACGGTGCGGGAAAAACAACCACGTTCAAAATCATATGCGGTTTGCTTCGCCCGACGGGAGGCCGGGTTTTCATCAACGGGCACGACGTGCACCGGGATCCGAAAAAAGCCTTTCAACGTCTCGGGGTCCAGTTCGATGCACCGGCGTTCTATCCATACCTGACGGGACGGGAAAACCTGCAGGTCGTCTCGATATGGGCGGGGCGCACCGCTGGAGTGATGATCGATCAATTGCTTTTCCGTGCCGGTCTGCAGGGGGCGGCGCAGCGCAGGGTCGAGGGCTATTCGTGGGGGATGAAACAGCGTCTCGGACTCGCATCGGCCCTGCTGTTCGATCCGCAGCTCGTTCTGCTCGACGAACCGACGAACGGTCTCGATCCCGGGGGGATCGCCGATATCAGGAACATGCTGCCGAGACTCGCGTACGAGGAGGGACGTACCGTGTTCCTGTCCTCGCATCGTATGGAAGAGGTGGAGCAGGTCTGTGACCACGTTACGATCATCCACCGCGGTGCGATCGCCGCGTCGGGCACGCCCGGCGAGCTGGCAACGGGGGATGCATGCGTCGAGGTGAGGGCGAAGGATGTACAGACTGCCCTTGGAATACTCGGGGATCTGGACGGTGTCAGGGAATTGAGGATGATCGGGCGTGACCGGTTGCGTTTCTCCGCCCCCGGGTCGCTCGCCGCCGGGATCAACCGGCTGCTTGTGGAAGGTGGCGTCGATGTCGAGGAGATCGTCAGGAAACGGGAAACACTCGAGGACATCTTTTTCCGGCTGACGGGCATACGGAGCGATGATAACTGAGATAACCAGGATAATATCGGCCGAATGGCTGAAGCTGGCGAGACGGAGGATGACGGTCATCGTCCCGCTGGTGACGGCCGCATTTGCCATCGTCGTGTCGCTCGGGCTCGGCCTCGCCGCGCAGCGTGCGTGGCTCGGGATGCCGAGCGGTTTCTACATGACCGCGGCAGCGGCACGGTGGATGATCAACGTGCTCGTCCTTCTTTCGATCGTGATCACCTGCTTTCACATATCGCGGGAATTCGCGTTCGGGACGGTCAAGCCGGCCTGGTCGAGACCGGTCACGAGACATGCCTGGTACACGGGAAAGGTCATTTCGGCCTGCGCCATTGTGACCGTACTTTTCGCCGTGGTGATATTCTGCATCATCGCCGTCTCCGCCCTCCGCTTCGGCTTCAACGATCTGATGGAGAAGGATTATCTCGTGCACTCGGCGGCGAGCATGGGCGGGAAGCTGGCCTGTACCGCCGTTCTTACACTGTGGTCGCTCTGGGCCGTGACCGTGGTGACGGCGATGCTGGCAGTGCTGTTCAATCATCCGGGCGGGGGTATCGCGGCGAGCCTCGGGCTTGGCCTGCTTATGACCGTTCTTGGGATCTTTCCCCCGGTGCGGCCTTTCCTGCTCGGCACGTTCATCAATATGCCGCTGGAACAGATGGTTGCCATGTCCCAGGGACTCCCGCTCCCCTTCGAATGGAGCCGTCTTGTCCTGTGGACGATCGTGGGAGGGGGAGCCTGGCTGACAGCCGGACTGATTCTGGGTGTTCTGTTCATCAGGAGAAAAGAGATCACGTTCTAGGGGGTAAACATGATCCAGGGAGCGAATGGCCACCGGTCGCCCGAACATCGACAACAGCCGATCGATCTCCGATCCACCGCGAGGATTGTGCTCGTGTTCTGTTGTCTCCTTGCGGTTCCCACGTTAATTGCAGGAGCGGTTCCCGCCGGCGACGATCCGGCATTCTCGCTATCGAGACTGAGTGTAGCCGGAAAGCTCCTCGGCCTGGTGACGGAAGATCTGGACGGGGACGGGTTGAAGGATATCCTGATCATTCACCGCAAAGGGCTGGAACCCGACGAGACAAGATGGATTTCGGTATTCTGGCATCGCAGGGACGGAGGATTTTCCACGGGAGCCGACCAGTCATGGGAACTCGATTCCGCCGCGGTGATACTCGATACCGGTGACGTATCGGAAGAGAGCGGGCAGGAGATCTGTTACCTCGCAGCCGGGGGAGTCTTCTATTATGCCCTTGCATCGAAGCAGTACAGTACGCGGCCCATACCGCTTTTCAGCACAAGGGGAATGGCGGTATTTCCGTCCAGACGAAGGATTCCGGTTATCAATTTCGCAAGGGACTGGAACGGGGACGGGTTGGACGAGGTCGCGGTGTTCAAGTTCGAGGGACTGACGATCTATGCAGCGGATTCCACCGGTCGTTTCACCGATGAGAACAGGATCATGGTGGAGCTGGATACGAGAATGAGCCGGGTCGCATACTGGACCGAAGATGATCTCATGTCAGGTCTGAGCGCCCGGTACCTGGTCCCCGATGTCAGGCTTGTCGATTACAACGGGGACGGGAGAAAGGATCTCGTAGCCGCGAGGCAGGACCGGGTGGTGATTTCTCTCATGGGAGAAGACGGGCATTTTTCCGCCTATCCGGACGAGGACGTGTATTTCGATGTCCGTACGCAGCGTGAGAAGATCGATGCAAACGCCGATCTCAGCACCGTGGTTGCAGATCTGAACAACGATAACCGGGCCGATGCGATTGTCACGAAGCAGACTTCGAAGGGACTGTCGAGTTTCAGGGGCGTTATCAATATTTTTTACGCCAGGGAAGAGGGGTACTCGACGAAACAGGACCAGGTGATCGTTTCCGAGGGTACGGCGTCGTCCAGGACTTTCATCAGGGACGTGAACGGCGACGGAAAACTGGACATGATCCTTCCTTCCGTTAAGATCAGTATAGCCTCCATAATCCGCTTTCTCATCACGAGGTCGCTTCCGATCAATTTCAATATATTCCTGTTGAACGAGGACAACGAGTTTCCCGACAGACCGGATTTCACGAAGGAGGTTAAGCTGAAGATCGATCTTTCCGGCGAGTCGGATTCGCAGGCGATTGACCTGGACGGGGATTACAACGGCGACATGCGCAAGGACTTCGTGTTCGCCACGGACGAGGACGAACTGTCGATCTATCTCGGAATCACGGGTGACGGGGACAGGCTGTTCTCGAAGAAGCCCGTAGCAAAGGTGAACGCGGATGCGTTCGGAGAGCTCTCCAGCCCCGATCTCAATGGGGACGGCTATTCAGATATGGTCATCTACTATCCCCAGAGCAAGGAGCGCAAAGGACTCGTAGAGGTTTTGATCAACCAGCGGAAGATACAGTAGTTTTGTCCGCTGACCCGCGGTAATGGTCTATCAATAAATCAGGGTCAATCCGTTCGGAAGGGTTGAAGCCGCCGCTTCAATCATCGAATCCTTCGAAATGACGTTCCTTGTATGCGTCGCATCGAGAACAGAGCGGTATGCGCTTTCGCTCCCCCCGTGAGAGGTATTCCGCGAGGCGGCGCCGGACGTCGCCGTTCCAGATGTCGAGAACGTTTTCCTTCGTTACATCTCCGATGACCGCCCGTCCCGCGATATCCCAGCAGCAAAGCACCGCCTGACCGTTCGAGTAGAAGAACATCTCCTCGCGCATCTTGATGCACGGTTTTTGCACCGCCTCCACACCCTTGTCCCAGGGCCAGTTGTAAAGCGGCACGATAAGCGCCCGGTCGGCGCGCTGACTCCAGTATTCGATGAAATCGTGCTGTTCGTGCCTGTTGGTCTCCATGTCGATCATCCTGACTTCAACCGTGACATGCCGGTGATCCCGCGATGCGATCCGGATGAAATTTTTGATATTGTCGACTACTCTCCTGTAATCCAGTCCGATCCGGCACTTTGCGTATGTTTTCTCGGAGAAAGCATCGATGCTGAAACGGATGACGTCTATTCCCGCTTCGATGAGCCTGCCTGCTCTTTCCTCGTCGAGCTGGTGACCGTTGGTATTGATCTCGACCCTCGAGGTCGGGTCTTGCCGGATGTATCCGATAATTTCGGAAAGCCGTTTGTCCATCAAGGCCTCGTTCTGAAGGAACGGGCGGTAGGTAATGCCCAGTCCCCGTGTGTCGTCGATGATCTTTTTCCATATCCGGTCGGGCATGACCGCCGGTTGCCTGTTAATCTTGCGCTGCGGGCAGAAGGGGCATTTCGCGTCGCAGCCGGTCACCGTTTCGATCTGAATGTATCGAGGCTGCCGGGGCAGCCGGATAGGTTTATTCACTGTGTGCCTTTCTTCAAAATGTGCGTTTCAATCAAATCTGCGCAACGTTGAGCCGCTCCGCAATTATTTCGTATGAAGCTGCTGCCCGTTCTTCCACGGTGCTCTCTCGAATCCGGCCGGGCAAGCATTTCGCAAACCTCTCCGGCGAAATCCTCCGGTGTGTGTACGACCGCCCCCGCGTCGAGCCCCACCAGCTTTCGGGCCTCGTACGAATTGTCGATCCTCGGTCCGAAGAGAACGGGGAGCCCGAGAACAGCGGGTTCCATCACGTTGTGCACGCCGGTCGTGAAACTCCCACCGACATACGCGATGTTTCCTGCCCGGTACAGCTCGGCGAGATATCCGACCCCGTCGGCGACGATCACCGGGATGTCTCCCGCCCCTGAATCGCCAAGCTCGGAGAGCAGTATGAATCCGAGTTGTTCATTTCCAAGCAAACGTGTTATCTCTGAGAGTCTGCCTGGAGTCGGCTCATGAGGGACAAGTATGAGACAGGTCGAGGGGTGTGTCTCCAGCACCTTCCTGAAGCCGGGAATGACCACCGCCTCGTCCCGCGGCCAGGTGCTGCCGGCGATAACGAAGGTACGTTCGTCCCCGGCGAGTGAACCCGGAGGTTTGACAATGGACATGTCGACCCTTTTGCAGACCTGGTCAAAACGCGTATCGCCCGCCGTCACGACATGACCCGTCCCCCGCGTGCATTCGAGAAAACGCTGCGCGTCTTCGTCCGATATGGCCGCAATCGCGGTGAGTTTCGGGTAGATGTCCCCGTAGAATGATCTTGCGAGACGGGACAGCCTGCGGGAATCGGGCGAAAGCGTTCCCGAGACGAGTATCTGTGGAATATTGCGGTTTGCAGCCTCGACGATCAGATTGGGCCACAGGTCGAATTTGACGTAAACGATCCCGGAAGGATCGAGTGTTTCGAGGCAGAAGCGGACGTTTCGGCGCGTATCGATGGGGAGATAATCAACGAATCGCACAGACGGATTCCTTCTTGTCCTGTCGAACTTGTGATAGTAGTTCATACCGCTCGGAGAGAAGAAGGTCAGTGCCAGTTCGACGGCTCCACCGCTGCGTTCTGCAAGCAGATCCATGACCGGCCTGGCCTGCAGGAACTCGCCTACCGACGAAACGTGGAACCAGATAAGGGGCCTGTCGCGCTTGATGGAGGCAGCAGCCTCCGCCCAGCTCGTTCTGAAATTCTTTCTGCCGTTCATGCCCTCAGCGATCTTTTCGTTGAACGGCGCGGCGCACCGGGCAGCGGCCCCGGCGACGGGCAGCAAAAGGTTATAGAGATGGTACTTGATATCCATCGTTATTCCTCATCGTTCCGGTCCGGCGCGGTGCTCCGCGGGCACGCCGCCGCGCACAATGTCTTCGACGATCCCCGATACCTGTTCGGGACGGATCGCGGCAAGGCATTCCTTCGTTCCGATCGGACAGGGCCTCGCCCCGTTTCTCGAGCATGGCCTGCACGGCAGGTCTATCTCGACGGCGACACTGTTTTTCAGCCTTGGATAGTAACCGAACTCTTTCACTGTAGGCCCGAAAAACGCTACAACAGGGGTGCCGACTGATTCAGAGAGGTGCAGGGGCGCCGAATCGTTGGTCACAAGAATCCTGCATCTGCCGAGCACGGCCGCCGTCTCCAGTATCGACAATTCCCCGGTGAGGTTCGGGGGGGCGACAGCGCTGTCCGCGGCAATCCGGCGGTTCAATTCGATATCTTCCTTTCCACCGATCAGAACCGGCGCAAACCCTGTTCTCGAAAGGGACGAGATCAGGCGTGCGAAGTGTGATTCCGGCCACCGCTTCGTTTCCCATCTCGCTCCCGGGGCGACGGCCACAAGGTTCTTCCCGGCGAGACAGGGCAGCCGAAGGGCGGTTTCGGCTTTTCGGAGAACTGCCTCGGGGAGGTCGAGTAACCGGTCAGTATCAACGGGTTTGATCCCGAGACGTCCGGCCATTTCGAGGTACCGCTCCAGTTGTGAGGGTCCACTTCCGAACAGGTTGTGTTTCCCCCGGATCAGCAGGAGCTTTTTTGCCTGATCTTTCGAGATCTGGAGTTTCGACGGCGCACGGAGCAGGTGAAAGAGCACATTGCTCCGAATTACGTTATGGGCATCTATGATGATATCGAAGCGATTATGACGAAGTGCCGTATATAGCCTCAACAGTTCGTGCGGCCCTCCCTGCCGGAGGAGATAAAGCCGGTCGATGTCACGGTTCTGTTCGAACAGTTCCCGGTATCGCTCCTTGGTGGCGAACGAGATCTCGCCGCCGCGGAATCCGTTTCGCAAGGTTACGAGAAAAGGCAGCAACAGGATAAGATCACCCAGGGAACTGAACCTGATGACGAGAATCCTGGAATTTTTGTCTTCCATGACACGACCCCGATGTATGAGGCGATCAACACCATTGATGTCACCCCTGGAACGGTGAGACACGGCACAAGCTCGAATATACGCACATTTGCCGTTCAAGTCTAGATGTATGAAGAAGAAGCGGTAATGAGCGAAATGACCGACAATAAATTATGATAATTTGAATTTTTTCACCGATGTAGCAATTTATTCTTTGAAAATCGTATTATACTGTGTAATATGTATAAATGAATGCGAAATCGCTTTCTTTTTTTCGTTAATAAGGGATTTGATATTCCGAGGATAGTTGGTTATATTACATTCGAATTTGGAAATGTCTCTTTTTTTTAGTTTTATGCAAAAAAATTACTGGTCGTGTGTGTGAAGCATTCCTGGTAAAGGGGTTAATCCATGGAAGAAAAGGACGAGATCGGCTCACGGATCAAGAAGTTCCGCCTGGCGAAAGGGTTGACGCTCAAGGACATAGAAGTCAGGGCCAAAGTTTCAGCCACGCATGTCTCCGAAATAGAGAGGGGCATGACGTCACCTACCGTCGGCGCACTCGCGAAGATAGCCGAGGCAATGGGGACTGACGTGGCATATTTCGTTGAAAAGAAGAATGTTTCGAAGTTATCGATCATCAACAAGTCGAACAGGAAAAAGATGCAGTTCAAGGACTGGGGCGCCACCTATTATTCTCTGACGAAGGATATTCCCAATCCGAGGTTATCCTTCCTCGAGGTGATGCTGGAACCGGGGATCAAGCGCCCCGAGGAGACGAGCACGCACGAAGGAGAAGAATTTGCCCTCATCACAAAGGGAGTAATGGAGATAATAATCGGGGACGAGAAGTACATTCTCAAGGAAGGTGACAGCATCCATTACAAGGCCAGCAAGCCTCATGCGATGAGAAATATCGGAGATGCTCCGTGCCGTGCCATATGGGTGACTCTGCCGCCGTATAGTTTGTAAAGGGAGGGAGCAGGCGAGATGATTACCAAGGAAGAGATCGGCAGAAGGATAAAGAAAATGCGCGAGGAACAGCATCTCACACTTAAAAACGTCGAGGCAAAGGCTGGAATCTCCGCGACTCATATTTCCGAAATCGAACGCGGCAAGACGTCGCCAACGATCGGTGCGCTTATACGTATCGCGAATGCCCTGGGAAAGGATCCGGCCTATTTCATCGAGGATCAGGAGCTGGGCGACGTCTCGTTTATCGCCCTCGAGGATCGAAAGCAGACGAAATGTGAGCGTGCGCCCGGTTTCAAGGAGGTGCTGACCAATTCGATCCCCAGCGGAAAGATAGGCTCTCAGCTTATAACACTCTCACCAGCGGACAGCGATGATATCGATCTCCATTCGCATGAGGGGGACGAAGCCGTATTGGTTCTCAAGGGAAAAGTAAGGTTCAAGATTGACGGTAAGATTCACGAAATGTCGGAAGGCGACAGCATCTATTACCTGGCTGTTCAGGAGCATGGATATGCTAACTGTTCATCATCAGATGAAGCACAGATGATCTGGTTCGCATCGGAACGATGGGTAAGCTGACCGGATTGCAATGGGTCGATACAAACCGCCTGTCGCCGCGCCTGCCGGCGGTTTTTTATTTATTTTTCATTGACACGGGAAATTTTCTGTCCATATAGTCGGATAACTGTGCAGGGAGGTACAGTAATTATGAATGAATCGGATATCGATGACATCCAGGGTAAGTATCTGTTCCAGCACCTGGTTGCGATGTTCCAGACGCTTGCCTTGCAGCAGCTTGGCAAATTGATAAATCCGGTTACGGGAAAATTGGAAAGAGACTTGCATCAAGCGAAGATTACCATTGATATACTGCATATGATACAGACGAAGACCACGGGGAACCTGGGAGACGATGAAAAGCGGTTGATAGACAAGGTGCTCATGGAACTGCAGATGAACTACGTCGATGAGAAAAGCCGTTCCGAACAGGACATGAGTGAAGGAAAAAAGGAAGAAGATGAGGTTTCATCTGGCGGTTCGGAGGAAACGTACGACGCCGGGCAGCAGGTGTCCGGTTCCAAAACGGCGGAGGAAGCTGTAAGCGAACCGTCCGGTTCTTCGAAAGAGAAACCAGGCCGGAAGAGGAAGCGCAGGACCCCCGCGAAGGCTTCGAAAGCGAAGGGGAAAAAGGGTGCTGAAGAGAAGTAGACCGGCTAGTGCATCCGGGAAGTCCATGGATGGAGGGTACGGTATGAAAATGTTTATGCGTGTCTTCGTATGCGCCGTAATTCTCACCCTGTTCACCGGTTCGGTGGATGCGGGTGATTCATGGAAAGGTACTGCAGGCCTGCTGCACGTCCAGGAAGCAGGTACGGTTGGAAAGGGAAAACTCGTATTCTCGCTCGGTACGGCCTATTCGAGGAGTACCGATGTGCTTATCACCGATGGACCCGGGAGTTTCCTGGGCGGCACCGGCCTGACAGAAGCCCGTGTCGATTACAACTTCTTTATCTCACGGGCCATGCTCACACTCGGGCTGAACGAATACGTCGAATTGTCCACCGGACTGAACGTGAGAAACTGGATCATGCAGGTAGGCAAGGAGGATGAAACCGGCGATTTCGGAACCCGGACGAGGGGAGGCGTAGGTGATACGGATGTCAGGCTCAAGCTGTGCCCGCCTATCCCGTCCGATT
>DAOVFR010000211.1 GCA_030672805.1 Candidatus Krumholzibacteriota bacterium | reverse complement strand
AGTCGGGTACTTAAGAGCAGCTGGAGAAATCAGGCATGACCAAACTCGATCGTACAATCGGGAATAGTAACAAAATCCTGGTCGTCGATGATGAACTGCATATCAGGCGGATCCTGCAGTTCCAGCTCGAGAAAGCAGGGTACGAAGTAGTAACCGCGGAAAACGGGGAGGCCGCACTCCTGCTTGTTCGAAGGGAATCCCCGGACCTGATCATACTTGATCTCATGATGCCGCGTCTCGATGGTTTCGAGGTTTGCCGGCGCCTCAGACAGAATTTCCAGACAAGTCAGATTCCGATCATCATGCTTACAGCGAAGAGCGAACTTCCCGACAAGATCAAAGGCCTCAAAGACGGTGCGAACGACTATCTCGTGAAACCATATTCGAACGAAGAGCTCGTCCTCCGCGTCAAGAACGTGCTTGAGTGGAGCCAGAAGCAGAAAGACGCCAATCCACTGACCGGTTTCGACGGGAACAAGGCGATCGAGAAGGAACTGCAGCGGCGGATAGAGAACAAGCAATCGTTTGCGTTCCTCTACTTGGATATCGACAATTTCAAGGCCTACAACGACTACTACGGATACCAGAAGGGCGACGAGGCGATCCTGTTCCTTGCCGACATCATCATCGAGGCGGTGAACTCTCTCGGCGGCTCGAGCGATTTCGTCGGTCATATAGGCGGAGACGATTTCGTGATCATTACCTCGACCGGACGCGCCAACGTAATTGCACGGCGCGTCATTGATGAATTCGACAAGGGATCGCTCGTGCTGCTTAACGAGAAGGACATCCGGCGCGGATACATCGAGATCAAGAACAGGCTCGGTGAGATCAAACGGGTTCCGCTTATGTCGCTCACCGTCGCTCTCGTGATAAACGAAGGGCAGCGGCTCAAACACTTCGCACAGGTCAGCGATATTGCGTCGGAACTCAAGAAATTCGGGAAGGAAATAGTGGGTAGTATCGTTGTGCGCGAACGGCGGAAGGAATCCTCCGCTCCGGAGAAGATAGAGAAATAAATTGGGTGCGGCTTGCTCGAGACGCGCCTGTTTCCGGGTCGAACAGCGGAAGATTTTAGAGGGGGTGCTGGCATGACCAGCATCACTAAGGCTGGAAAAAAACAGCATATAGACCATGTGATCAGGTCCGCCGAGAAGAAGGTCGAGTCTCTCAGGGCAGAGATCGAAAACTACCGGAACACCTTTGAATCGATCCGCCTGGTCGCGGGGCACGAGTTTATCAAGCCTCTTGCGTCGATCAGGGGATATATCGAGTTGCTCGAAAGCGAGCTCGGGGACGTGCTGGACGAGAAGCAGAAGCGCTACTTTTTCAAGGCGCAAACAGCGGTGCAGCGCATCGAGGAACTGATCGATTCTTTCATCCGGATGCTGCTTCTAGAGAGCGAGGCGGAATGGGTGCAGGATCTGGAAGTTGTCGATCTTTGCAAACTGATCGATTCGATCGTTGGAAGGATCGACGGGAATGCAGCCGAGGTTGTCAATGCAGTCGATGCAGGCATGCCGAAACTCCGAATGAACCGAAAAAGCATGGAAATCGTTCTCGAGAATCTTATCACGAACGCCGTGTATCACGGGAAGGGTTCCGAGCCGGTCAGGATCACCGCCACGATGCGGAGGGAGCGGCGCGGCTCGTCGAAGGACAAAATACTCATGATCAAGATCGAGGATCACGGACCGGGGATCCCGGAGAATGATCTGAATAACGTGTTCGACCTGTTCTACAGGGGCGGCTATTCGAACAGTACTCCCGGTCTGGGCCTGGGACTTGCCCTCGTCGGCAGTATCTTGAAGATACTGAAAGGGAAAATCCACATCAGCAGCAAGCCGGAGGAGGGGACAATGGTTACGCTCACCGTCCCGATTTCCGGAGAGGCGGAGCATCCGCCCGTCATGGTCGGCTAGGGGAAATAAATGATCGTGTGTCAGAATACCGATGAAAAGGATCCCTCGATCGTGAGCGTCCCTCAGATCAGGCTCATCGAGCTGATCACGATCTTCTGCATCATCTACATATCGAAGGAGATTGCAGGGTTTGTGTTCCATACCGGGTACATTGTGGCCCTGTTCCTCGGTTCAGCCTTTCTGAACCTGGCCGTTACCATGGCAGAGAACCTTTGCTTGCGCCGCAGCGGCTTCACAACAAAGTTGAAGTACGTCTGGGAGGGGATTAGCGTGTTCATTGACCTCTCGACGGTTCTGGTGCTTATCTACCTTACCGGAACCACCGGGAGTCCGTTCATCTTTCTTGTTGTCGTTCCACTCTTCTTCGCCGGCAGGCTGCTTCCCGTTATTCCCGCCGGGATTACAATCACATTCATTACGCTGTCAACGATCCTGATCCTCGGGGCACTCGAGATAAAGGGCGTGATACCCCGCTTTTCGTGCTATTCGCCCGAAAGGTCGGCTTTGAACCCGCACTATATCATGGGCACCGTGCTCGTACTCGGGGGATTCATGAGTCTTATGACGTTTCTCTTCAGTACGTTCTACGAGAACTTCAATGTTTATTTCAAAACCGCAGAGGATCGGATCCTGAACTCACGACGCAGGATCCTGGAATTGACGAGGTTGTATGATATCAGCCTCGGGATAAATTCCGTCATCAGTCTCGATACCCTGCTCAAGATGGTATGCAAGGAGATCACGCTGCTGCTCAGGAGGCCGTGGGCGTCGGTGCTTCTCCTCAATCAGAAACAGAAGGTGGTGAAGCAGGTCGAACTCGGCGAACGGGGAGTGGTGAGCATCGAGCCGGAGGGAGACATCGACAACGATACGCTGCTTGCGAAGATACTGGATAACGAGAACGCGTTGACCGTTGACAACGTGAACCTGGATAAATGCGCACCGGTCTCACTGCTTGTGGCCGGTCGGAATCTCAGCACATTCATGGCCGTCCCGATGCTTTCCGGAAGTGATACTCTTGGCGTTCTCATGGTCGGCGATGACTCGCCCGAGCCGTACAGCCCCGAAGATATCAGACTTCTCACGATCCTGGCGGGCCAGGTTACGACGGCGATCGAGAAGAGCAGGCTCTACGAGGTGATGAGCGGCCGTGTCAGCCGCCTCGAGACGGAGAACGAGAAACTGAAGAATGCGAACAAACTCAAGATGAGCTATATATCGCACCTGTCGCACGAGCTCAAGACACCGCTTACCTCGATCAAGGCCTACGTCGAATCAATCTGCGGACACCTGGACAATCCCGATTTCAAGGAGCGGGACGAGTTTCTCGATATTATCTCGAACGAGACCGACAGGCTCATCCGGATGGTCAACAAGGTCCTTGATATTTCGAAGATCGAGTTCGGCCAGCGGTCCCTCAGACGCAGGCTGCTCGAATTGTCGCCACTGATCGACGACATAGAGTCCTCTATGCAGCCGTATCTCAAGGACAAGGATTTGCGCCTGATCGTCAAGCTCCCCGCGAATCTGCCACTGATCGACGGTGACGATGATCTCATCAAGCAGGTGCTGATAAATCTCGTCGGTAATGCGATCAAGTTTTCGCCGAGGGGTTCGCGCATTTTCATCGAGGCGGTTGAGGACTCCGTGTCGGTCAAGATCTCCGTGCGGGACGAGGGTGTCGGGATTCCCGAACAGGATATCAAGAATATATTCAAGCAGTTTTACCAGGTCAGCTCCGGCATGGAGGAAGGCGTCGGTCTGGGGCTCGCGATCGTAAGGAACATCATCGAGCAGCACGGAGGGTACATCCACGTGACCAGCAAAATCGGGGAAGGCAGCATGTTCAGTTTTACGCTTCCGAAGGAGCACCACTTCAACGACCTGCTCGGTTACCTGTTCGACTCGATGGATGCCCGTGACGAGGTGCAGGAGATGTTCGATCTCTCGGTGAAGGTTGTCGCCGAGATGCTTTCCGTTAAGATCGTCTCGCTCATGCTTCTCGACCGTGAACGGAAAGAGCTTTTCATCAAGAATGCGTACGGCCTTGACGAGAGAATTGTTTCCTCCACCCGTGTAAAAATCGGCGAGGGTATTGCGGGAAAAGTCGCCGAGTCGGGCGAACCGCTGCTCATCGAAAACGTAGAGGAAAGCGGATACAAGAACAAATCAAATTATTCACAGTACGAGACGAAGTCCTTCCTCAGCGTTCCCCTCATGGTCAATTCGGCCGTCATCGGCGTGATCAACGCGAACAACAGAACCGATGGCAAATCCTTCGGGCCTGTCGACCTTGCGCTGCTCGAGAGTCTGAGCCAGCGCATGTCGAAGGTTATCGAGCGGATGAGAACGGCCGAGGACAGCTACGCCTTTCTGGACGAGACGATACAGTCGCTCCGGTCACTGCTGGCAAGCTGCGATCAGATGACGGCGGGATACAACAGGCAGCTTGTTAACTGGTCGGTCGAGGTTGCTCGGAAGCTGCGTTTGAATGAGAAAGAGATTCAGGTCATCCAGTACGTGTCCGGC
>DAOVFR010000033.1 GCA_030672805.1 Candidatus Krumholzibacteriota bacterium | reverse complement strand
GTATGTGAATGTGATATCGAAAACGATGAATTCGACGGTCTTTCTGGTCTCGCCAACGACCGGTTTCCTGTAATGGTGACGGCGTCACAGATGCCCGATGACCGCAAGAGATTCAATCTAGCACACGAAGTAGGGCATCTTGTAATGGACTGTACAGCGCTAGACGACAAGGTCCAGGAATCACTTACTCACCGTTTCGCGGGTGCGTTCATTGTACCAGCGGCTGTCGCGCGCGCCGAGTTGGGGGACAAACGTAAGCATCTGTCATTTGCAGAGCTTGGCGAACTCAAGAGAAAGCACGGTATGAGCATGCAGGCGTGGCTTCGTCGAGCCTGGGACCTTTCGATTATCAGTGACAATCGATATCAAGAGCTCTGTATTCAATTCAGCAAGAAGGGTTGGCGTAAGAAAGAGCCGGTGGAGTATTTCGGTAACGAATCGCCTGCCATGTTGTTACAGATGACCCTTCGTGCATTGGCAGAGCGTATTATCACTCCCGAAAAAGCTGAATCTCTATGCCCCGGCGTAACAGAGCAACAGGAGAACGTTACAAAACATGCAGGGGGAATGCGTTTTTCAGCGGAGGAAATCCTCAAGCTTTCACAAAAGGAAAGAAAGAAAATCCTCGCGTTTGCTGCTGAGATTCTGAAAGGAGATTACGAGAAAGATGCTGAGCTTACCGCATTTAAAGCCTTTCAGGACGAGGAGCAATAAATATGGAGAATCACGTTTCTCCACAACGCGGGGAAGTGTGGCTTGTTCGATTTGATCCGTCGGTGAACCCGGAGATCAAGAAGAATCGTCGGGCGGTTGTCCTAAATGTTGAGGAGGTCGGCATTCTCGATTTGAGAGTCGCCGTGCCTCTTACAGATTGGAAAGAACGTTACAAGTTCTCTCCTTAGATGATCCACATCCTGCCAAGCAGTTTTAACGGCATAACAAAAGCTGTTGCGGCGGATGCTTTTCAGGTTAAGAGCCTGTCCGTGAAACGTTTCAAAAAGAGAATGGGCGTGTTAGAACCAGCCCTGGTTCAGGAGATCGCTGCGGCCATCGCGCTGACAGTGGGGTACGAAATCTGAAGTTGTCATAATTGATGTCAGATGCCTAACATAACGCTGTCGTTCACCTAAAACGTCGAAAACCGTCAGTCGATACGCGCATTCACCTTTTTGCGCGAGCCGGCGGGGGGCGAGACGAACGAGGTAGACAAACGTTAGACTTGACCAGAGTGGTAATCCAAGACATATTGTCCTAGTATCTGCGGCTCATCACGCAGATGGATGAACGCCTGCAAGATGATAGCCATATGCCATAGCCCAAGGAGGGTGCATGAATCTGCTTCTCATCAATCCCCGCAATCCGCTGGTGAATATCACCAACAGGAAAAACTACTGGAACAAGTACCGCGTTTGGAAGCCACTTGGCCTCCTGGTGCTGGCCGGCCTTACACCGCCGGAGTGGGACATCACGGTGGTTGATGAGAATGTGGGAGTACCCGAATATTCGCAAATGCCTCGCCCGGACCTGGTGGGTGTGACCGCGTTCACGTCTCAGGCGCCGCGCGCGTATGAGGTGGCCGCGGTGTTTCGTGGCCGGGGAGTGCCCGTCGTGATGGGTGGGATCCATGCCACCATGTGTCCGAAGGAAGCCGCGAAACGAGTGGATGTCGTGGTGACGTACGAGGCCGAGAGCGTCTGGGCGCAGGTGTTGAAAGACGCAGCGCGCGGAGCCTTGAGGCCGTTGTATGCCGGCGGTCAGGAGAAAATGGAGAAGACGCCGCCGGCCCGTCACGATCTCCTGCCAACCGGCTATTATTTTGGGTCCATTCAAACCACGCGTGGGTGTCCGCTCAACTGCAGTTTCTGCAGCGTCAGCGCGTTCAATGGAAGGAAGTACCGGTGCCGCCCGGTCGAGGATGTCGTAGCAGAGTTCAAGCTGATTGAGGAGAAGCACGTACTCGTCGTGGACGACAATGTAATTGGCACTCGTCGTGATCATATCGCTCGGGCAAAAGATCTGTTCCGGGCGATGATCGAGGCAGATCTTGGCAAGAAGTGGATCTGCCAGGCGACGATCAATATGGCGGATGATGAGGAACTGCTCCGATTGGCCCGGCGGTCCGGGTGTATCGGAGTTTTCATCGGCTTCGAATCGACTACCGACGAGGGTTTGGTCGAGGTGCACAAGAAGTACAACATTCAGAAAGACCGCGATTTCAGGGCCTCGGTACGCCGGATCCAGCGGCACAATATCAGCGTTGCCGGCTCGTTCATCATGGGATTGGACATCGATCGGCCGGGCATCGGAATGCAGATCGCCGGTACGGCCAATCGGTATGGCGTGGATTTCCTCAACGTGTTGTTTCTAACGCCATTGCCCGGGACCGACCTTTGGAAGAAAATGGAGGAGGAAGGACGCATTGCCTCGGACCAATTCCCCGAAGACTGGAAATATTACACGCTGACACTTCCCGTGGGGCGCTACCAACATCTCAGCCGGGACGAAATTCTCAACGAGATGGACTCCTGTAACCGCAAGTTCTATTCGCTGCGAGGAATTCTGCGCCGCTTGGGACGCGATCTCTGGAAGAGACAGCATCCCATTCTTACCCTGGCAGGCAACCTCTCCTATCGCAAAAACGGTCGCTTGGGCCGGAACGTGTACAAAGAATTCAAACGGGCCTGCGACCGGTTGCAACGCGTTCGTCCGCTGCCCGCAACGGGCGACAATCTGCATATCCTTGCACCACGTCTCAGAGTGCACGAATCGAGTCATGACTGACGGGCACCTACGCACGATTTCCGAAGACCGTCCGCCTTGCCGTTTGTGAACTTGCGCCGATTCTATCGTATTATCGCTATTGTTTCATATACACCGTTCGTGTGGGGAAGGGGATCTCGATGCCACTTTCATTGAGGGTATTGTAGACCAACTCCGTCATTTCCAACTTCCTGGCAAACTGCTTTCCATAATCATCCACCCACACACGGGCACTCATGTCGAGTGAGAAATCGTTCATATTCAAGAAGAGCACCTGCGGTCCGGGTTCCTGCAAAATGTCATCCAGCTGGCTGATCGCATCCGAGACGACCCGTTTGACCTCGGCCACGTCACTGCCGTAGGCCACAGAGAAATTCACGGCCACCCGGATAGTCGCGTCGGGTTTGGTGTAGTTCTTGACCCGTGCATTGGCTAGTTGCGAATTGGGAAGGGAGATCACTTCGTTGTCGTAGGTCCGTATCCTGGTGCTGCGAAGACCGATGTCCAGCAC
Organism: Candidatus Krumholzibacteriota bacterium; assembly: GCA_030672805.1. Lineage (GTDB taxonomy): Bacteria > Krumholzibacteriota > Krumholzibacteriia > Krumholzibacteriales > Krumholzibacteriaceae > DAOVFR01. Next base: position 10,297 of record DAOVFR010000033.1, on the reverse strand, counting down.
CACTCCCACATCCCCGCTCTCGAGTTGGACCTTGTCGCCCACATTGAGGGAACGATCCAATATGAGCTGAATGCCCGCAAAGATGTTGGAAAGGCTGCTGTTCAAGGCCAGGGCGACGGCCAGACCGCCAATACCGAGGGCGCCCAACAGGGGACCGATTTGGACTCTCCATTTCCCCAGGATAATTATAACACCAAGGATGACAACGGCTGTCTTTACGGCTTTGCGCAGGAGAGGCAGCAGGCCTTCGTCAAGGGTAGACTCGGTTCGTTTCAACCAGGTCTTTCCCAGCCACACGGACAGGTCGCAGGTTGAGTGCGCCGCGCATTAGCAACACAGCAAGCACAGAGAACAGTATCCGCTGGGGAACGGAGGTCTGCAGAGCAAGAGGCATGAGGGCAACCATCAGACCGATGACCGGGACCGAACAGGTCACGATGTTCTTTGCCGCCCGGATCAGGATATCATCCACCTCGGTCTTGGTCTTTTGGGCCAGCGTGTGTAAGATAAATCGCAGGCTCCAGCGCGCGACGACGGTCAGCACCAGTGAAAGGATGAAGATCACCAAGGACTGAATCCAAGGGTTTTCAAAATAGGGACTTTGCATGTCGGCAAGAGCGTCCATGGTAATCCTCCTCTAGACGTGTATCTCGTTGGCCGGATACGGCGGGTTACTCGAAGGACCGGGGTGCAGTTCCCACAAGTTCGGGTTCCTCCAATCGCACGTTGACTTTACCCGTCATGCTTGAGGTATCGAGCGGTTTGGGGATGACAGGCTGCCCCGCTCTGCGCCATGCGTCGAACATGATCCAAAAAACAACCAGGTGTGTTAGCGCGCCTATCGTGATCAGAGCCGGGAAAGGCTGTCCCAGTAGCGCCCCGACAGCAATAACGAGGACTCTCAGGTCGCGCCGCTTCAACCGGTTGAGATGATTGTTGGGATACGGATTCCCGAATCTCAGCTCGTACTCTTTGGTCATATAGCTTGCTAGCAGGAAGCTCATGATTGCAAGCAGACCGGCGGGCCAGATCCACGGCGCAGAGTACTGCCGGGATGCCGTGAACGTCACAGCAATGCCGACGGCTAGATCTGCGTAACGATCCAGCATTGTGTCCAGCCACGCACCGCGGGAGCTGTGCAGATGCTTGATCCGCGCAATCTCCCCGTCGCATCCATCGAGTATGGATGACAGTTGAATGAGCAGCCCCCCGACCACCCACGCCCACGCGTTGGTCACGGCCAGCGCACCCGCGCCGAGAAGACCCAGAAGGAAGCACACCACGGAGATCTGATTGGGTGACACCGAGGTTCTTGAGAGGACCTTCGATACCGTCCGGGAGATCGGACGGTTCAAATACTGCGATACAAAGCCGTCTTCGCGGCCCTTCGTCAGGGACGCATCGATTCGGCCCACGGCCTCATGGACGGCCTCGGGCGTATCCACGTCGATCCAGGCGTTGCCGGTAATGTCGATCGCTCGCACGCCGCCGGCGAGACACTCGAGCACGCCGTCGGTCAGGGAGAAGCCGCCACGTAAACGCGCACGGGACAGACCACGGAACAGCTCGGACGTGCAGTAGAAAAGTCCTGTGTCACCCGCGTCCCACCTCTCGAGGTTTTTGCCGATCGCGGTGATGTGCCCGTTGTTGATGCGGACTTTTGTCAGATCGGCTTCGTCGAACATGCTGCTCTTGTCGTAATCGACTGCCAGGGCGATCCCTTCCGGCGATGGTGGCTCGGAAATAAGCTTCTGGATCAACTCGCGCGATAGCAGGTGGTCAACCATGGTCAGGAGGAAAGGCTCGTCGCCGACAAGCGACATGGCTGCCGCAGCCGAGCATCCGTTGCCCCGCATCCAGTCCTTTGCGACTATGAAATCGATCGCGCAGCGCCGCCGCTTTGCGATGCACTCGAAGTGGGCTCGCACGGTGGCCGCATTGGCACCGAGCACGACCACGAACCGGTCGATGCCTACGCTTTGAAGCTGGGCGACGGAGCGCTCCGCCAGGGAAAGGCCCCTCACGTTAATCAGTGGTTTGGGAATGGTGTTCGAGCCGTTCTGTATCCGGTATCCATTGCCAGCCGCCAAAATCACGGCTAGGGGCGCCGAACATTGTCCATTATCGTTCTTCCTAGACAACAATTGCATTGATAATCTCCTTTACTAAGTCGGGTGTTGCCGCCGCGATCAATGTAGTGCGGTCCAGTAACCCGCCGAAAGGTCCTGGCGATGATCCGTCGAGCTGGACCACCTGGCCTCCCGCTTCCACGACCAAAAGCGATGCGGCCAGAAAACTCTCAGGCGTCAGTCTGCGTCGGACGTCAACGTGTGCGTCGAGAGCCCCGGTCGCCACGAGACACATGGCTCGTGATGCGCAGCCATAGGCCCGCACACCGGCACAGGCATGCAGCGTTTCCGCCAGCGCGCGGTCCGGACTCCAGTGGTTGAGCTCGAAAGACACCACTGCGTCGCGGAGCTTTCGCACTCCAGACGTCTTCAACCGGCGACCACATTGGTAGGCACCCTTGCCGCTCGATGCGAGAATCGCGTTCGGTTCCTCGAGGTCGCCGACCATTGCGTGAACAACGTTTTTCGGTGCGAGCGCGGTGCTACGCGGCAACACCGCAATCGAAAGAGCCGCCAATGGCAAGCCGCGAGCGTAGTTCTCGGACCCGTCCACGGGATCGACGACGAAACAATAGCCACCGTCGGGGGCTCCAAGCTCAATGTCGTCAAGCTCCTCGGATAAGACGACTCCGTCCACGCCTCGCCGGGTCAACCAGTCCCGTACCCACTCGTCAATCAAGACGTCGAAACGACGCTGCCAGTCGCCCTTGGCGTTGTATCCCGTCACGGCGTTTCCATCACCGCTCTGCACGATTCCTGCTAAATGATCTCGATATTCCGTGTACAAAGAGTCCAATAACTCGATGATGTCTTCATCTAGAACAGGTTTTTCTTCCATATTATAAAAACACCTCATCCTGTATTCGTGTCGTCGTACAATTGCTAAGCTGGAAACACTCTCAGAGCTTACTCAATGCCAGCAACCTGGAGCGATCCCGTTCGGGGACGCCGGCGACATCGGCGAAATTGCTGAACGCGTCCCTGTCGATGAGTTCGCGGTTGTGCGCTTCGGCCGTAAGCGCGGCCAGCCGGGAACGGAGATAATCCGTTTCGTATGGTTCGGCCTTCAACGCCAGTGTTTTCTCAGCGCGCCTACCCGCGTCGCTGCGCATCATACGTTCAAATCTTTCGATCTGCTCATCGTTCAGAAGCCGGAGGTTCCGCAAGCGATGTGCGGTCAGGGTGCGAGTCGCACCATAGTAGTGAGCGATCAGCGTCAAGTCCGAGAGGTTGATAGGGTGTCGGCCCTCTCGAGCACGACCGTCGATGCGCAGGTTATCACCGCCCTCGCTCCCGTGATCTCCCTCGAAGTAAACGGAAAGAACCGCGGGTCCCGATCGACCGAGCGTTTCTTTGCCCAAGGTTTCGAGGTACCGCCGTACGCCGTGCTCGGGAAGCAGGAAACCGCTAGCAAATGCGTTGGCCCGCACCTCTTGAAAGTCCATTTCCGCATCCGTGCCGCACACGCGCCACGGCAGATGGCGGTCGAACAGCGCGTGGGCCAAACCGTGTGCGTAGGAGAAACGTCGGCGACCGACACTGGCGTCTTCATCCACGACCACGAGGCAACCGATCTCCGGATAGTTCGCGAAAATTGAGTTCACGCCCCGGGGAAGCCGTGCTCTCGCCGTGCGGACGCCCATCGCGGTGACGAGTTCGTCAACGAATCGGATCGGGCTTTCACCGAGAGCGAGGCGGCGGCGCTCGTCTTCTGAGGCTCGATATCCCTGACGAGCCGCGTGCCAGGAGGTCTCGGTCCGAGTCTCGGTGTAGGTCGGCAAGACGTTCGCGATCGCCTCGAAGCCGAGTGCCGACTCGACTCTGGTGAGCATTCGAGCGACGCGGAGAACCTGTAGGAACGAGAAGTGCTTTTCATCCTCCCGCAGCTCCGGCAGGGCTGCCAACAGTTCACCCAAGACAATGTTTTCCCGTGGAGTCCCGCTGTGATACTCGGACGATAGAAGCTCGCTCGTACTACAGCCATAGAGAAGCGCCAGGCGGTCGATATCTTCGGCTTTCACCGCGCGCTTGCCGTTCTCCATCTGCGCGACGGCCGACCGTGAGACTCCGAGTGTCGGGGCGATGTCCGCTTGGGTCAGCCCCCGGGACTTCCTGGCCTTTCGGAGAACCTGGCCTATGTTTTTGGCTCGTTCGGGCATGGAGACCTCGTTGAAATACGGTTTTCACCTGAATGCTCTTACACCTAACACAGGAGAATAGGAAAGTCAATAATGTTCGATAATCAAACTTAGGCCAGACTTTCTTTTCCCCGCAGGCAAACAGGGGACGTGAGTCGGAAGTGATTGAATAACAAACAGTACCGGCTTGTCGAGTCCTGACGGCCGGGTTCGAGCGCTGTTCCGTTGGGGACGTCAAAATTACATGTATACCCCATGCACATGTGAGTCCCGTGGTCCCGTTGGGGACGCAGATCACCGGTCGATGACGATCACCTGGAGATCCATGACATTCGTGCCGGTTGGGCCGGTCCTGATGAGATCGCCGGTTGCCTCGAAGAAACCGTAGCTGTCGTTGTTCTCCAGGAACAACGCCGGATCTCGGCCGGTCCCGCGTGCCCGTTCGACAGTGGCACCGTCGGCGAAAGCGCCTGCTGCATCTGTTGGACCGTCCGTACCGTCCGTACCGATAGACGCGATGACGATACCGTCAGTGCCATCGAGTTCTATACCTGCGGCAAGCGCGAGCTCCTGGTTCCTGCCTCCGCGTCCGTTTCCCGTGACGGTTACGGTTGTCTCGCCGCCGCCGAGAAGCATGAGGGGTTTCGAGGATGCAGGTCTCGTCCGGGCGAGTCCCAGAGCGATCCCGGCCAGCTTCCGCCCGGCCAGACGGGCTTCGCCGGCGAGTTCCGCCGTCATGATCCTCGTTTCGTACCCGAGTTCCCTGCCGGTCCGTTCAGCGGTTTCGAGCGCCTGTTCATTCGAAGCGATGATTCCCGCAATATTATTGACAAAGGCCGGATCTCCCTGCCTGGGGGTTTCATCGATTGTTCCATTTTGTCCGTCGCGGAGATGGGTGATGACCGATACAGGCAGGGTATCCACGATGCCATATTTTTTGACGACGGCAAGGGCTTCACCGAAGGTGGTGGGGTCGGGTACGGTAGGTCCCGAACCGATCGTGGAGAGGATATTGCCGATAACATCCGAGACCGCAAGTGTGGCCATCGTGGCGGGGTGGGCGGCCCTTGCGAGGAGTCCGCCTTTGATGGCGGAGATATGTTTTCTGATAGAATTGATTTCGTGAATATCGGCTCCGCTGTCGAGGAGTGCCGTGGTGGTGGACACCGAATCCTCCAGGACGATCCCTTCCGCAGGCAGGCACCACACGGATGAGGCGCCTCCCGACAGGAGACAGATTACAAGGTCTTCCGCCCGGAGGGGCAGCATGAGCTCCAGCGTGCGCAGTGCCCCGTCGAGGCTGAGATTATCGGGAACAGGATGTCCCGCTTCAACGAGCCCGGCGATCGAAAGGTCTGCACCGTATCCTGTCTTGACACAGATGAGCCCTCCGGTCAGTTTTTCCGCGAGGATATCCTCGACGGTACCGGCCATTGTTGCGGATGCCTTGCCTGCCCCGATCATGACGACTTTACGGAACGTCCGGAGATCGAGTGTTACATCGAAGATATGAAGTTGGTCGTCTTCACGCACGAGGTGGCTCCGCACAGCGAGCCCCGGGTCAGCGCCGGCAATAGCCTTCCGCAGCACTTCGAGGATGTTCGACCTTGTTGCCTGTGATAGTTCCGACATCGAAATCTGACCTCCCGGATCTTGCGGTATGTACAGCTTCAATTATAGCAGAACGCGGGCAATTATCCAAAGAGACCCGCTGCCGGGGCAGGGACCTGCGACAACGACCTGCGGCCACGGCTTGCTGCCGGGCCCCGCGACCCTGTATCCGCGGACTCATGGAAATAATTTGATACATGCATCACACGTATGGTACGGTAGCCTGGGTAGCTATATAAATTTATCAAGAATGAATGGCCGACGGCAGCTACAAGGGAGCAGCGATGAAGCGCACGATATACATTGTTCCGCATACACACTACGACGTTGCCTGGGTATTCAATAAAGAGGACTACTTTCTCATATTCTCCTCGATCATCGCGAAGGCGTGCAAGATTGTCGAAGAGGAAGACTTCCGTTTTCTCATTGAGCAGACTTATCCACTCGAGATGCTGGAGCACCGGAACCCGGAACTATTCTCAAAGCTCCAGAAGGCGATCATGGAGGGCAAGATAGAGATCTGCGACGGCAATTACCTGATGCCCGATTTCATGATTCCGGGGAGCGAGGTGCTAGTCAGGGAGATTCTTTACGGTAAGCGGTACTGCAAGGATAAGTTCGGCGTCGAAGTCCCCGTTGCGTGGGCGTCGGACGGCTTCGGCCTGCATGCCCAGCTGCCCCAGGTCTACAAGAAATCCGGGTACCGGTGGCTTGCATTCCGTCGCGGTCTGCCAAGGTCCATCGGCTCAAGGCTCAGCGAATTCATGTGGCAGGGTCTCGATGGCACGAAGATCATGACGCACTGGATGCCGCTCGGGTATCGGGCGGGATTGATGCTTGACAAGTGGGAGGAAAACTACCGGCACTTGGCAAAGCTTGCAAAGAGCAGCCACGTGCTCATGCCTTGCGGCAGCGGAGGATCGATGCCGCAGGACGACATACCAAAGAGGGTGAAGGAATGGAATAAAACTCACGAGAACGAAAAAATGGTTCTGGCAACCCCGAGCGATTTCTTCGAGGGGTTCGAAAAAGAATGCAAGAACCTCATCACGTTCCAGGGCGAATTCTACAGCGACGAGCTGGAGAACATATTTCCGGACGTCGCCTCGAGCCGTGTCCAGCTCAGGCTCGCAATACGTTTCAGCGAGCTGGACTTGCTGATGGCGGAAAAGGCCGCATCTCTGGCACTGCTGCAGGGCAGGCCGTATCCGGTTGAGATCATGGAGGAGATGTGGAAAAAGATGTGCTTCCTCGGTATGCACGACATCGTGCCCGGTACGGGTATCGACGAGATATACAAGGAGGCATGGGATTATATCGAGGATATTAAAAAAGTTTCACCGCAGGTTGTCGGCAATTCGATAAAGCAGCTTATGCCCGGGAAGGAATATGGCCGTTACATCATTGTATTCAACCCGAACAGCTGGGAGGTAGGGAATTACGTCGAGGCGGACATGGAATTGACAGAGGGATGGTCAACGGAACCCGGAATAGTGCTGGACGGCAAGGAAGTGCCGAGCGAGGCCGTGGAATGCACGCGATGGGACGACGGTTCGGTGAGTCGCGCAAAGGTTGGTTTCATGGCTACCATTCCGGCACTCGGATGCAGTGTGTACCGTGTTGCGGAGAAGAGCAAGTCGTTCCGGAGCAGGATCGAGGTGAAGGACGGGGGCGTGAAGACAAAGTTCTTCAAACTCTCCGTCGACAGAAAAACCGGCATCCTCACCGTTGTAGATCACGACGGAAAAAAACTCCTCGAAGGAAACGAGGTCATCATAGACGAAGAGATAGGGGATCTCTATTTTCACAAGAGCCTGCTGGAGGGGTATATCGCCTCTGAAGGCGGGGAGGGCTTGAGATTCGGGATTTTCAAGCCGACCGAATACAAGGTCGAGAAGGGCCCCGTCAGGACGGTGATAACGTTCAAGGACAGCTACTACTGCCTGCGGTGGCCTTATTATCTTACCGAGAAATACGAACCGCTGCTCTTCCGGCACAGGACCGCTGACATCACAAAGAAGGTGATCGTCTATAACGATATACCTCGAATAGATTTCATCACCCATCTCAATCTCCTCCAGCCGCATGTAAGGATAAGGCTCAAGTTCGACACATGTATGGTAACACCGGTGTACACCCGTCAGACACAGTTCGGTGTTATAAGTCTCCCGATCGGCAAGACGCTTCGGGAGAGCCTCAAGATACCGTCGCTGAACTGGATTACCGGCCAGGAGGGAGACCGCGGCCTGGCCGTGCTGACACTCGGAGTGCCGATCAACGAAATCAAGGGAGGAGTTGTTTTCAGCACGCTGTTGAGAAGCGTTTCCGTTCTTTCGATCGATGGCGTCAGCGGTCCCCTGATCCCGGTCCCGGATGCGCAGGAGCTTGGTGAGAACACGTTCCGTTATTCGATATATCCCTACACAGGTGACTGGCGCGAAGCCCTGATACACAGGAAGGGCTTCGAAACGAGCCAGCCCTTGTGCGCACTGCAGATCGATAAGAAACCCTCTTACAAGGAGTTCAGAAGCTTCACGCTAGAGCCTGATAATCTTATTTGTTCCGCCCTGAAAAAGGCAGAAGACGGCGATGTACTCATATTGAGATTCTTCGAGACGCGTGGGGAACCGTGTCATGCCGTGCTCGGCGTGCCCCCACAAATCACATCGGCCACGTTTACGAACCTGCTCGAGGAGGATGAGGGAGAAATCGAGATCAGTGACTCCAAGATCGAAATGGACGTGGGTCCGTTCGAGATCATCACGCTTAAACTGGAGTATACAACCGCCTGACGCTAAGTTGTAGGTGATACTGGTGTTCCCGGGGAGAGTGACGGGCTCACACCGGGTCGCGTTGAGTATGAGCGCGACGTCGCGCGACAATTCATGAAAAGGAGAAGAAGATGGGCATAAAAGGGCAACTTCCGGTGATCATCATCCTGGTACTCGCCGTTGCGGTATCAAACGCGATTGGAGCTGACATGAACAGAGAGCGCCCGGCATGGATGAAGGGTTCCGTGGAGAAGTTAGAGGCTGAGCTCATACAGGAATACGGAAAGCAGCAGCGGGAACGTATCGAGACCGGTCTCGATCAGGTCTCGGATTTCTGGCATGCCGGGGACGGCGATGCCGGGGAATTCGAGGAATTCGTCATGGAGAATTTCGCCGGTGACCGTGAGACGCTCGACGCGATGTTCGATCGCTTCGAGAACATGCTGGAGAAGCTGGACGGTTACATGAATGCCGTGACACTTGCTCTCAGGAGACAGACCGACCTTGATCTGGGTCCCGTATATCCGTTCGACGAGATATTCGCGGGATACGATGCTTCTGCGCATATCACGGATGATTTTTTCGGGAACAAGCTTGCCTTCATAGTTCTGCTGAATTTTCCCCTGACAACCCTGGAGGAACGTCTCGAGGAAGGAAAGCAGTGGTCCAGGCGTCAGTGGGCGGAGGCCAGGCTCGCACAGCGTTTCTCGAAGCGCATCCCCGCGGAAGTGAATCTCGAGATTTCCAGGGCAGAGGCGGAATCCGATCAGTATATCGCAGATTACAACATCTGGATGCACCACCTCCTGGACCGGGACGGCGGACGGATGTTCCCTGCAGGGATGAGACTTCTTTCCCATTGGAACCTGAGGGATGAGATAAAGGCCAACTACGAGAACGGGCAGGACGGTCTGGCGAAGCAGCGGATGATACAGAAGGTCATGGAGCGGATCATCACACAGACGATTCCAGAAGTCGTTGTCAACAACGCTTACGTGGACTGGGATCCGTTCACAAATAAAGTAACGAAATCGGACGTGAACGATTCCGGCTCGTCGCCGCCGAGGGAAATGACGGTTTCCAACGCGCCGGAACCGGATACAAGATACAGGATCCTTCGAAACTGCTTCCTGGCATCGAGGATGGCGGATCCATTTTCCCCGACCGCCCCGTCCCTGATTGCAAGACGTTTCGATGAACACAGGGAGATTCCCGAGGACCGGGTGAGGGAGATCCTTGTCCAGGTCGTTTCGTCGAAGGTCGTCGGCAAGATCGCGAAGATCATCGAGAAGAGACTCGACAGGCCGCTGGAACCGTTCGATATATGGTACAACGGGTTCCGGACGACAGGCGATTTTGATGAGGAGGAGCTGAACAGGATCGTCTCCGGGAAATATCCCACGGCCGATGCGTACTGGAAAGACATACCTGCCCTCTTGATGAAACTCGGGTTCTCGAAAGAGCGTGCGGCAAGCCTCGCCGGCAGCATAGTGGTCGAAGCTGCAAGGGGATCGGGTCATGCCTGGGGAGGGGAAATGCGCAACCAGAAAGCACGTCTCCGGACACGTGTCGGCAAGGGAGGCGTGGATTACAAGGGCTTCAATATCGCAGTACATGAAATGGGTCACAACGTGGAGCAGGTCATCTC
>DAOVFR010000249.1 GCA_030672805.1 Candidatus Krumholzibacteriota bacterium | reverse complement strand
CGGCGTCGGCGACGACGAGTGCGGGAAGGTCCCCCCCGCTCAGGATATAATCGCCTATCGATACCCGTTCGGTCACAACCAGCTCATGCACCCGCTCGTCGACCCCCTTGTACCTGCCGCAGATGAAGACGATCCTCTCGTGCCCGGCAAGATCGAGGGCTTTCTGATGGCTGAAGACCTCCCCGGCAGGATCCATGAGGAGCACTGGCGCCGTGCCGGGTCCCTCCCCGGGTAATACCGATTCGACCGCTTGGACAATCGTCGGCGCCATCATTACCATCCCCGGGCCTCCCCCGTATGGATAATCATCGACCGATCCGTACCGGTCCTCGGCGAAGTCGCGCAGGTTCACCACGCGGTACCGGGCCGCGCCGTTCTTTCTCGCGATTCCAAGAACACCGGTATCGAACGGTCCGGTGAACATATCGGGAAATATCGTGATAAAAACCAACTCCATCAAAGTATTACCATCTCAGATCGAGCAATCCATCCGGGGGATCGATCTCGATCACCCCGCTGTCGAGATCAAGGCGCCGTACCACATCGGAAACGTTCGGAACGAGTACCGTCTCATGGTCACGCTCGACGATGAAGCAGTCCTGCGCCGCTCCGAGCAGCATATCGGCAACGCGTCCCACCGCAGTCCCGTCGGTCAGCCGCACCTCGAGACCTATCACCTGGCAGGGCAGGAGCCGGTCAGGCCTGACCGTGTCGTCCAGATCTTCGAGAGACACGACCAGCCTGCTTCCCACGGTGGCGTTGGCCGCGTCGATATCCTCGATACCGGAGATCTTGAGAACAAAAGTATTCCCTTTCCTACGGCGGCTGTTCACCTGTACCGTGCGCGACGCTCCATCATCACCGACTAGCTCGAGCCCGCCCGCATCGAGCGCCCCGACCCAGAAATCGTGCCCCGGAAGCAGCTTGACCTCGCCCTTGAGGCCCACGGCCTTCACGATTGCCCCAATATCCGCCTCGATCGTCCTCACGGCGCCGCACCCCTTACCTGATCTCGAGGAGAACCTTTTCGCCCATCCGCGTCGCGGCGGCATTTACGAGGGCACGGAGCGCCTTGGCGGTCTGGCCGTTCCGGCCGATCACCTTGCCGACATCATCCTTATCGACGGAAAGCACAACGATGTGCGTTCTGTCGCGCATCTCCTCCTTCACCACCACCATACCAGGCTTGTCGACGAGCATCTCGGAGATCCTCGTCACCATCTCTTTGATCTTGTCAACACTCATCTATATCAGCGTTTCCTTTCACGGGAGATCGGGCGTGTTACTCGCCCTTCTTCTCCTCTGCGCCTTCCGTGCCGGCGGTTTCATCAGTCGCTGTTTCGGGGGCGGGCCTGGTTTCTTCCGTTTCCGCGGTCTTTTTCTCTTCCGCCGCATTGGGCTTTGCTTCGGGCTTCGGTTTCTCCGTTTCCAAGGTCTTTTTCTCTTCCGCCGCATCGGGTTTTGCTTCGGGCTTCGGTTTCTCCGTTTCCAAGGTCTTTTTCTCTTCCGCCGCATCGGGCTTTGCTTCGGGCTTCGGTTTCTCCGTTTCCAAGGTCTTTTTCTCTTCCGCCGCTCCGGCCTCGGCCCCTGCCTTCGCCGCTGCTTCCGCCTTGATCTTCGCTTTCTTCGACATCTTCTTGCCGGCTCTCGGCTGCGCCCGCGGCTGCTTCTCTCTCCGTTTCTCGATCTCGGCATCGAGATCGACGAGCTTCACTCCCGATTTCAGAAGCTGCCATTTCTCGAGCAACCCTATTTTCTTAAGAAGGTTTCTTGCGTTTACCGTCGGCTCCGCGCCCTTGTTCAACCACTCGTAGACCTTGTCGTCGTCAAGCTTGATCTCGGGCGGCTCGACCATCGGGTTATAGTAGCCGAGATTTTCGATGACCCGGCCGTCCCGCGGGCTTCTCGAATCGGCCACGACAACCCGGTAGGAAGGCCGCTTCTTCGAGCCCATCATCTTAAATCTGATCTTTACTGCCAATTCGTACCTCCGTTACATGTCCCGCCCGCAGACGTTACGAAAATGGAAAGTTCATCGGCATCTTGCCGGAAGCTTTCGAGAATCGCTTCATCATCTTTCTCATCTGCTGGAACTGGTTCAGCAGACGGTTCACATCCTGAATGCTGTTGCCGCTCCCCGCCGCGATCCGCTTCCGTCTCGAGCCGTCGATCATGTGCGGCAAACGGCGTTCCTCCGGCGTCATTGACCGGATGATCGCTTCGATCTTCTTCATCTCCTTCTCACCGACATCGGAACCGAGTCCTTTCAGCTTCATCCCGGGGATCATCCCGAGAAGCTGGTCGAGCGGTCCCATCTTCTTGAGGCGCTGGAGCTGATCGAGGAAATCCTCGAGGGTAAAGGACTCCTTGCGTATCTTCTGCTCGAGCTCCCTCGCCTGCTTATCATCGATCTCCGCCTGCGCCTTCTCGACCAGGGACAGTACATCCCCCATGCCTAGAATCCTGCCTGCCATCCGGTCCGGGTAGAAGGGCTCGAGGTCCTCGACCTTCTCTCCCACGCAGGCGAACTTGATCGGCCTGCCGGTGACGGCGGTCACCGACAGCGCGGCGCCGCCCCTTGTGTCGCCGTCGAGCTTCGTGAGAACCACACCGCTGAAATCGATCTCACGCTTGAACTCGTCCGCAACGCTAACCGCCTCCTGGCCGGTCATACTGTCGAGCACCAGCAAAATTTCTTCCGGCCGGAGAACCTTCTTTATCGAGACGAGCTCCGCCATCATCCTGCTGTCAATGTGGAGCCGTCCCGCAGTATCCACGATCAGCGTATCGTGAAGCCCCTTCTTCGCCTCCCGTATCGCCCCTTTCACGATATCGACCACGGGCACATCTGTCCCGGGTGCATAGTACGGGACATCGATCTGCTTTGCAAGCACCACGAGCTGCTCGACGGCCGCCGGGCGATAGACATCCACCGCCACGAGCAGGGGCTTTCGTCCCTTCTTGCGCATCTGTCCGGCGAGCTTCGCCGCGAAGCTCGTCTTTCCGGCGCCCTGGAGCCCCACAACCATTACGCCCGCCGGCGATCCGGACAGGTTGAATGACACGGGGCTTTCCCCGAATATATGTACGAGCTCCTCGTGTACGATCTTGATGATCTGCTGGTCGGGAGTGAGACTGTCGAGCACCTTCCGCCCAACGGCCCGTTCACCTATACGGCCGACTAATTCCTTTACTACCTTGTAGTTAACGTCGGCCTCGAGCAGCGCACGCCGGACCTCCCGCATCGCGTCCTTGATATGACCCTCGCGGACCTTGCCGTGCCCGCGGAGTTCCTTGAAAATCCTCGCGAACTTGTCATTCAGGTCCTGGAACACGACGCCCACTCCCGTTCGTAAACGACGCAAAATAACACAATTCCGGCCCGGGAGCAAGGAGATTACTACTCACCCCGGAGTTCGGAGATTGCACGAGAGTAGTCGCCGCTCTTGAAAATGCCGGTGCCGGAGACAAGAACCTGCCCCCCCGCATCGCGGACGAGGTGGGCATTGCCGGGTTTGATTCCGCCGTCGACCTCGATCACGAACCGGCAGCCCATCTCCTTCCTGAGTGCAGCAGCTTCCCTGATCTTTTCGAGGACGTCGTTGATAAACGCCTGCCCGCCGA
>DAOVFR010000096.1 GCA_030672805.1 Candidatus Krumholzibacteriota bacterium | reverse complement strand
GTCGCCCTCGACCACGGTGACGGGGAAGCGCTCGAGGTTCGAGCGGCGCCCGCCGGGCCGACAGAGGCAGGTAACCGCCGCCCCTTTGAAGACGTCGTCGCGCAGCAGCCGGCCGAGCAGGGCCTGGCCGGTATTTCCGCTGCCGCCCGTGATAAATATGCTCCGATCCATGAACATCCTTTACCAGAATTCCCGGGCCGTGTAAAGAAGCGTGAGAGGATAACGGAAGCCGTGACCCGTGGAGAGCGCTCACCGGTCGTGGCGGCAAAAAAGGTCGCCGTCCCCTATATTCTTACGGTATGTTATGATGGCGAACGTAAAAACGGAGGTGATGATATGAAACGAACCGCGCTGCTGTGCATCGCGATACTGCTGGGCGCCGCGGGCGCACGTGCCGGCGGGTTGACCATCGAGAGGATGTATGCCGACCCGCGTCTTGCCGGAATAGTACCGAGGAGCATTGCCTGGTCACCGGACGGAAAGAGGATCGCCTTTATCTGGAACAATTCCGGCACGAGGTTCTACGACATATGGACCTGCGATGCCTCGGGCAGAAACCTGAAGCCTTTGACAAACGCCGCCGTTATAGCCGGGCAGTCTCAGGCTGTTCTCACGAGAGCGGAGATCGACCGCCTCGAGGTCTTCAGGCGTACCGGGCACGGGATCTTCTCGTATACGTGGTCGCCGGACGGGAAGCGGATACTCTTCCCGCTGGAAGGCGACCTCTTCCAGCTCGAGCTGAAATCGGGCAAGGTCAGGCGGCTGTTCAGGACGGCGGCTTCCGAGACCGATCCGAAGTACTCGCCGGACGGCAAAAGGGTGGCATTCATCCGGGAAAACGAGATATGGATGATCGAACTGGAATCGGGCATGGAGATCCAGCTTACCGATTCGGGAGGCGAGACGCTGTATAACGGACTCGGCGATTACATCGATTACGAGGAAGTGGGCCGCCGCGAAGCGTTCTGGTGGTCGCCGGACGGGAGCCGTATCGCCTATGTCCAGACGGACGTGAGCACGGTCCGTGCGCTTCTGATCCCGGGCTACCTCGGGATCTTCGTAGAGGTCAGGAAGCAGCTCAGGCCGGTCGCCGGAGGTGCGAATGGACTGAAGAGACTCGGGGTGCTCGACGTCGAGACGAGGGAGACGCTCTGGATCGAACCGGGCATTCTCCGGGACGAGTATATCTGCCAGGTCCACTGGCACCCGGGAGGCGAACGCCTCCTCGTGCTGAGCGAGCCGAGGCGCCTCGGGGAGCTTCATTTCATCTCGGCGTCGGTGGCGGATGGTTCCACCGACACGCTTGTAACCGTCCGGGATGAGAAATGGGTGAACATCAGCAACACGTTCGTTGTGTGGGGCGGCGGGGGCAGGACGCTCTACTTCACATCGGAGGAAAGCGGCTGGAACCACGTGTACCGGCTGGACTGGGAGACGGGAAAGCGCGAGGCGCTGACAGGGGGCGCGTGGGAGGTGACCGGCCTTCATGCGGTCGACGGCAGGGGGAGGGTCTGGTTCACGTCGACGCGCGAGGACCCGGCGCAGCGCCACCTCTACTACATTACACCGGGCGGCCGCCTCTTCAGGGTGACTCGCGGGGAAGGCTGGTATTCGGCCGTTCTCTCGGACGATGTGAAGAGGGGCGCCGCCGTCTTCTCCAGCATCACTCAACCGCACGATCTTTACATACTCGAGTCGCTCAAGGGAACGGACGTGGGACCGGGAAGGGGAATGCACGGGGAGCCCGGCAGCGGGATGCCCCCGAGACCCGGCAAGGGGGACCGTGGGGGAGGTCATGAGCCGCCGCTGTACCGGTCCGCCGCCCGGCGGCTTCCCGGCGGCCTGAAGCGCGTAACGAGCTCTCCCGCCGTTGATTTCGGGGACGTGGAGATACCTCTCCCGTACTATTTCAAGTTGAAGAGCAGGATGGACGGCAAGACGCTCCACGCATTCCTGCTGCTTCCTCCCGCGCTTGGCGACCGGGCGGAGACGATCAGGGCCGCGCTGGAAGGCAGGCCGGTGAATGCCCTGGACGAGAAATATCCTGTCATCGTAAGCGTTCACGGCGGCGGGTATGCACAGTCAATCATCAAGTCCTGGCGCTGGCGCACACTGTTCGATTCATACCTCGTCCACAACAAGGGGTATATCATTCTCGATCTCGACTACCGGGGAAGCTCCGGGTACGGCCGTGCGTTCCGGACCGACGTTCACCGCGCGATCGGGGGACCGGACCTCGAGGACGAGATGACGGGAGTCGAATTTCTGAAAACGCTTCCCTTTGTTGATCCTGACCGGATCGGCATATGGGGATGGAGCTACGGCGGATACATGACGGCGCTCGCAATGCTGCGGTACCCGGACGCTTTTTATGCGGGGGCCGGGGTCGCGCCGGTGACGGACTGGAAGAACTACGACACACACTACACGGAGGAACGGCTCGGCCTGCCTGAAGAGGAACCGGAAGCCTACCGGTTCGGCTCACCGGTCGCACACGCGGACAGCCTGAGAAACCACCTGCTCCTGATACACGGAATGGGAGACGACAACGTCCATTTCCAGGACACGGTACAGCTTGTCGACGCGCTGATCGGGACGGGAGTCGATTTCGAGGTGATGTTCTATCCTTCGGGCAAGCACGGCATTCGCGCCGATGCGAGCCGCATCCATCTATTCAGGAAGATCGTCCGCCATTTCGAGCGGTACCTGAAAGCGGACCCAAACGCACATTGCCCGTAACACGGATAGTGATAATATTTGACTGTTGATCTGGTTTTGTGATATACAAAGAACCTGATATATCTGCCAGGAGAAACACTGCCAAGTACTTACAAGGGAATTGGAACTCATTTAGGTTCAGCCACGTGGGTATAACCGGCACTCAAGCATATGAACTGCGCATTGGCATTCGCGCCTTGCTTATCCTGGCTAGTGCAATGATGGTTTTTGGGTCATGTGCAGCTCCATCTGTTCACTATACAACGGTTGGGTTTGGTGAGATCCCCCGGGAGGATCTCGTTGTTGCCGTTTTTCCCTTTGTTAACAAAACTACATACGAGGCACTGGAGGGTGAAGCCGAACGGCGGATATATGATCTGATAGCCAGGCAAAAGCGTTTCAGACTTGTTGAAAAAGCACGTATCGGAGAAATTCTGGAGGAACAAAAGCTGGCCGTCACCGATTTGGTAAACGAGAGCACCATCATCAGGTTGGGGGAGTTGCTCGATGCTCGCTATGTCGTAAATGGAACGATTTCTGCCGCACGTATAGAGATTAGCGCTCCAAAACTGATCGGCGTCAATTATGACACACGTGTAATCGGCAGGGTAAAAACAGGTGCCAGAATTGTCGAGGTCTCCTCGGGCAAGGTGATGTTCTCAAGTGTACAAAGCGGCCAAGCTGTCAGGAGGTGCTGGAAAAAAGAACTCAATAAGGTCAGGGGGCCTGCCGAGGACATTGCGCTGCTGGCTGAAGCGATTGGAGATGCGAGCGAAAGCCTGTCGAAGGCACTGTTCAATGTTCTGCCACTGACCGGATACGTTATTGTGGTGAATCCCGGAGGCGATGTTGAATTGGATATAGGAAGCGATAACGGGCTGAATTTGGATCAGGAGATGGAGGTGTACAGAAGAGCAGATTGTGGCAGTGGCGGTACTGAAGAAGTGTCCGTGTCAAGGATTGCAAAGATAAAGGTTACGTTTGTGGATACAATCGGGGCGAGAGCGAAGGTGACAAAGTTGTATTCAAAGAAGAATCCGATAATCCCCGGTGACATGGTACAATCACTCAAGGTGTCGGAAAGTCGTTTTCGCTGGAGTGATATTTTCTGATTCACTCTGGATAGAATAGGAGGAGAAATGAAGAAGTTATTTGTCTGTTTGTCCCTTTTCGTATTGGCAGCGTTCTTTTTTACTGGGATTCTGAGCGCCCAAGAGAAGATTAATTCGAAATTGCCGATAATTATCGTCGTCGAAATGGATCCGGGAGAGGTGAAAAACGAGCAGGGCGTGCCGGATACATTGGGGATGACCATGTTTCTGTCCAATATTTTGTACCAGAGCGGGCGTTTCAACGTCATATTTCCCGATGAACGTGATGCCAAGCTCAAGGAGATGGGTAAACGGCTCGCGAGTTCGGGTGATGATGCCGGTTTTGCGGAAGTCGGCTCTCTGCTGGGAGCGCAGTATATAGTAACCGGTAAAATATACGGCACGATGAGCGGGGTAAACACACAGCATACAGGGATATTTGGGACCCATTATTACAACGAGTTTGCAATAGGCCTCAGCTTCAATATTGTTTTGGTCGAGACGGGTGAAGTGGCATTTTCCACACAATTCGTATCACGGGCCAAGGTCAAGACAACGGGCATTCCCGACAATATGCCCGAAAGTCAGTGGGAGCCCAAGTGGAAGATGAGCTATCTGAGTGCCGCATCATGGGATGGGTTGAGATTCGAGTCGACTGAGCGTATCTGGAAGGCGTTCCCCCTGACCGGCGAAATCCAAAGGGTTGAGGATAAGAAACGTGTCTATGTCAGTACCAATTTAACCCTGTCGGCTAGTGCAAAAAAAGTTAAATTCGAGGTGATGCGTGAAGGGGAGAAGATCGTTCACCCTTCAACCGGTGAGGAAATGCCGGGGCCGTTGGAGAAGGTGGGCGAGGTCGAGATAAAGAAAAAATCCAAGGACCCTTTTGAATGTACAGCCGATGGGCTTTATCTGTTCAAGGTGAACAAGCTCAAGGACAAGAGGAATCCCCTGATAGCCGGTGATATTTGCAAAATCAAGGAAGAGCAGCTCAGGGTGAAAAAGGAGTTAGTTGTTTCAATAGAAGACTGAGGGTGTATTAAGAGGAAAGAAAAACAGATGTCAAAACGGATGCGGATCTTTCAGATCTTCCTGGTCGTTTTCATTGTTTTCCACAGCCTGCCCGTTTATAGCGGCAGCAGGGTGGCTATTCTTCGTTACCGTAACTCGACCGGTATAGACGACCTGGCCGGGTTAGCCGAGGACCTTACCGGGTTCGCTCTGAAGAGAGTCGGTGCGGTGTCACTCGTCGAGCGCCGGAAGCTGGATAAACTGCTCGAAGAGCTCAGCATCAGCATAACCGATGTTATCGATGACAGCACGGCGGTAAAAGTGGGACGCCTCGCCAACGCCCAGTACGTGGTGCTTGGCAACGTTTCGAAAGCCGCTGTGGTAAAAGCTCATACGCTCATTGAGGTAAGCAGGGAGGGTGAAGGCCCGCAGGAGAAGTATGAGTGCACAGTGCTTTATGGAGTAAGGATTGTAGATGTTGAAACAGGAGTGGTAATCTATTCCGGTACTAGTAGAGGCAAATCGTCCTGGAGAGTCTTGAAATCAAAAGAAAATAAAGCCGAAGATCCAGTGATGCAGAGTGACATGGCTATCAAGGCGCTGAATGATTCGAAAGGGAAGCTCGAAAACCAGCTTAAGGGCATCTTTCTCGTAGAGGGCTATATAATTCAAGTTATTGATGAAAAGAATGTTGTCCTTGATATCGGCTTGGATGATGGTATTCGCAAGGGGATGGAATTCGATGTCATTCGTCCAGGAAAGATGATTAAGCATCCTATCACAGGGGATCTTGTTCCACGTCCAGCGGTGCCGTTGGGGAAAATTAAGATTACACAGGCCGATCCAAGGGTTTCCAAGGCCAAAAGGACGAAACTGTTCGATAATAACGATCCATTCCGGGTTGGTGATCGATTCAGGTCGCAGCAGCCGAAGAAGGCACCCGAGAAATTGCCGAACATCTGGTGATAGAATATTCAACCAGCAGCCCGTCAGGGGCCGGGAATAGGTTTGCCCCCCTCAACCGGCCGTCACGGTCCTGATCTCGAACCCGGGATTGTTGATGATGTGCTTCTTGACGGTGCAGAGATCGACCGCCTTGACGAGCGCATCCCTGTACCTGTCGGGGAAATCCGGGGGAAGCTCGATTTCCAGGACGATCTTCTCTATCATCCTGGTTTCGGGGTTCCTGTCCCATTTCTGGACTATCCTGATGTTATCCAGTGGAATGTTCCGCTTTTCACAGAAGTAGACCACGTAGATCCCGCCGCAGGTCCCGATCGAGGCGAGAAAGAGGTCGAAGGGCGCCGGGGCGGACCCGTCGCCGCCGCCATGCCGGGCCTGGTCCGTTTCGATGGTGAACCCTTTGTATTCCGCATTGACCTTCTTGTTTCCCGGAAATGTTACGGTCATGTCCATGGCTGCTCCCGTGCGTTGGAATTGGAAAATGCCTGAGGGGGGAGTCGAACCCCCACGAGGAAAACCCCACTGCGCCCTGAACGCAGCGCGTCTACCAGTTCCGCCACTCAGGCATGCCATATTAATATATACATGAAAAATCACGATAATCGATAAAATTCGTTTTGTCAAGACGCTTGACAATCTGCTAGACTGCAACGGATTTTCAGCAGGGCGGTCATTCCACTCTCACGGCAGGCGTTACTGCATCGGTGCCCTGTCAGCGCAGGACGGCCGTTTGCAAACCGGGGGATGCCCCTTGTGAGAGCCTGAAGACTGCCCGGATCCGGGCATAATCGTAAAGGAGGGAGCCGTGAAGAAACTTTTCTTTGTCCTTGTCTGCCTGTTTATCATCTCGGGCTGCGCCACGACCGTCAAGGAGGTGGGCAGGGAAGATTACAGGGCGGGAGATTCCGACTGGGACCCCGCGGACCTGATCAGGGTCCAGGAACAGATGGTGAACTCGGTCAAGAACCACCCGTTCTTCAGCCCGCTGATCCAGAGCGGCGAGCCCATCGTGATGCTCATCGTCAAGAAGCTCCAGAACAAGACGGACGAGCACATCGATACTCGTCTCATCCTCGAAAAGGTCCGCACAGGCATGATCAAGCAGGGGGTTGCCCAGTTCGTCGACGACCAGGCGTTCGACACGGCCCTCGAACAGCTCAACCTGCAGGCCTCGGACCTGTACGACAATTCGAAGGCGGCCCGGATAGGCAAGTTCGTCGGCGCGAAGTACATCCTCAGGGGCTCCATCGCCAACATCAGGAAGAAGAGCGGTCGCAAGGACGTCAACTATATGAACGTCATGCTCGATATCTTCGAGGTCGAGACGCTGCTCATCAAGTGGACCGACGAGTACGATATGCAGAGGATCACCAAGAAGAGCATCTTCCGGTAAGCATTCCGCGTTTGCCATGAATATGCCAGGTGACCGAATTCATATCTCACACGGGTGGTGATGAATGAAACTCTGCAGACTTGTTGTCGTTGTTCTATTGATAGCGGTAATTGCCGGATGCACGTCGTACACCGACAAGAACAAGCCGTTCCGCGACGCGTACTATGCCGGCCGGTACGATGAGTCGATCACCGTGGCGGACGGGCTGCTGGAGAAAGCTGGCAAGCATGACCTGCACCTGTATTTTCTCGAACGGGGCAAGGTCAAGCTGGCATGCGGCGACTACGACGGTGCGATCAAGGATCTCCAGGTGGCGGAGGAACGGTTCGGTACGATCGAGGGAACAATCTCCCCCGCCGACTTCCTGAAGGGCATGATCACGAGCCCGACCAGGCAGGAGTATCAGCCCCCCGACCACGAGAAGATACTTATCAACTCGTACCTTTTGCTCGCCTACTGGATGAAGGGTGACCGGGAAGGGGCGTTCGTCGAGCGGAACCGGATCATCAATAACCTGAAATCCTACCTGGGAAAATATCCCGATGAGGAGCTGAAGCAGTTCGACGTGCCGTTCGCCCGCTACCTGACGTCTATCCTCTACGAGATGGAAGGGCTCGATGATGATGCGAGGATCGAGTACGGGGCGATAAGGAGGGTGAGCCCCGGGGCAGCGCCCGATGCAGTGAATATGCGCGCTGACGAGATCGTCCTGTTCGTCGAGATCGGCATGGCGCCGCTCAAGATCTCCCAGGAGATCAAGGGGTACCTGAAGAAGCACAAGAACATGCTGATAGGGGGGTTCATGCTTCCCGGAAGAAAAGAGCCGTTCATCTTCAGCATACCGGTGGGGGAGGATTTCGAGCTTCAGGATTCGGGCAAGTTGTTCGCATTCGCCTACCCCAAGTACGTCAAGCAGACAAAGGCGGCCTGTTCAGCCAGGATGGTCGTTGACGGCATGGAGTGCGGAACGGCGATTCCACTGGACAACATCGAAGGCACGGCCATCGCGGCGTTCAAGAAGGAACTCGGATGGATACTATTGAAATCGGCGTTCCGCACCTACCTTAAGCTGCGGCTGCAGGGCGATGCCGGAAAGAAGGGGGGGGTCGGCGGAGCACTTGTGGACGGGCTCTTCAAGGGGCTGGCGGCGGCCGAGAAGGCCGATACGCGGTCGTGGCAGACCCTTCCGTCAGAGGTGCACGTGTTCCGCATGGAATGCGAACCGGGCAGTCACGAGGTGTTCGTCAGGTACTTCGGGAAGGACGGGAACCTGTTCGGCGAATCGAGGAAG
>DAOVFR010000093.1 GCA_030672805.1 Candidatus Krumholzibacteriota bacterium | reverse complement strand
TCGTCGATTCGTCGAGGCCTGCTCCCGGCTTTATAATGTTACCGAGGGCGAGCCCGATCGTGATCGCGATGGCAGTCGTGCAGAGGTAGTAAGCGATGGTCTTCACGCCGATGCGGCCGAGCTTTCGTATGTTACCCAGGCTCGCTGTTCCGACGAAGAGGGATGAGAAGACGAGCGGGACGACAATCATTTGTATCAGCCTGATAAAGAGTTTGCCGAGAGGTTCGATCTCCGCCGCCCTGGGGCCGAGGAGCAGCCCGACGGGGATGCCTGCGACAAGGCCGATAAGGATCTTTGTCGCGAGTTTTGTTCTCAGGAAAGCCTTGAAGATATTCATAGGACGCCCATTTCACGAAAATGCTTGAAACTGTAGTAATTTAAGCCTAAAATGTATTTGAATCAAACAACTTTTCACCTGGTCCGTACCGGTTTTCAGCAGCGGGGATAGGATGTCCGATCCGACGGTGAAGGATAAGGTTATTCGATCGGTTCTCCCTGTATCGGTGATGGTGCTGCTCGCGTGCACCGCACTGTCGGCCTCCGGATGTTCGAGCGGCGAGATCGCGTACGAGAGGCTCAGGGAGAGCATGGTGCGCGACCAGATTGCGGCCAGGGGAGTGGAGAACGAGCTGGTGCTGAAGGCAATGCTCGCCGTGCCGCGCCACCGCTTCGTCCCGCCGGATATCAGGAGTTTTGCCTACATAGACAATCCGCTGCCGATCGGCAGCAACCAGACGATCTCCCAGCCCTTCATCGTGGCGCTTATGACCGCATCACTCGACCTCGAGGGCGGTGAGAAGGTCCTCGAGATCGGAACCGGGTCGGGATACCAGGCGGCGGTTCTTGCGGAGATCGTCGATTCCGTGTTCACGATAGAGATAATCCCCGAGCTCGCCGGCCGGGCAAGGGTGGTTCTTGACTCGCTCGGTTACACGAACGTCTTTGTCAGGGTCGGGGACGGCTACGACGGCTGGCCCCGGCATGCGCCTTTCGACTGCGTGATAGTGACGGCGGCGGCGCCGGAGCTGCCCGGACCGCTCGTCGAGCAGCTGAAGGTCGGCGGACGGCTCGTCATCCCCGTAGGGAATGTCTTTCAGAACCTCTACGTCTACGAGAAGAACAGCAGCGGCATCGAGCTGATTTCCTCTCACCCGGTCCGTTTCGTTCCTATGACGGGCAAGGTCAGGGAAACAGACAAGAAATGAACGTGCAGTTTCTCGCTTTCTAAAAGGTGGTACCGGGATGTCACATCGCGTAACGATTATCCGCACACGCCCGGCAGGGGTATGTATCATCGTTTTCATGTTCCTGTTCGTTCTCGGGTGCGCGACGACCGGAATAAACAAGGGACAGGTAAATATCATCTCGACCAGGGAAGAGGTGGTGATGGGGGAGGAGTTCTCGAAGGAAGTCGAGAGACAGTTCAGGGTGTTCGATGAGCCCGATATCACGACATACATCGAATCGGTCGGCCGGCGGATCGTCGGTATCTGCGACCGGAGGGATATCGAGTATCACTTTGCCGTTATCATGAAGGATGAGATCAACGCCTTCGCTCTTCCGGGCGGGTATATATACATCCATACGGGTCTTCTGGAGACGCTGGACGACGAGTCGCAGCTCGCGGCCGTTCTGGCACATGAGGTCGGACACGTCACCGCCCGGCACGCAACCGAGCGGCTGACCGCCATGTATGGCTACCAGCTCCTCGTGGGCCTTCTTCTGGGAGACAACCCCGATTTTTACTCCAACCTGGTCTCGGACATCTTCACGACGACCGGGTTTCTCGCGTACAGCAGGAGCAACGAGTATGAAGCCGATCGCCTCGGTGCGAAGTACGTACATGCCGCCGGCTACGATCCGGATGGGATGCTTGAACTTCTGGGAAGGTTCCGCGATATGGAGGCGAGGGAACCGGGAAGACTCGAGGAGTGGCTCTCGACCCACCCCCCGACGGGTAAGCGGATGGAACGGGTGAAGGCGGTCATCGCCGGCTTTTCCACCGGCCGCGGCGAACGGAATCGCGACGCCTACCGGAAAATGAAAACAAAACTCCCCTGAAACATAAAAAAATTAACAATC
Source organism: Candidatus Krumholzibacteriota bacterium (assembly GCA_030672805.1). Taxonomy (GTDB): domain Bacteria; phylum Krumholzibacteriota; class Krumholzibacteriia; order Krumholzibacteriales; family Krumholzibacteriaceae; genus DAOVFR01. The sequence continues at coordinate 6,729 of DAOVFR010000093.1, read as the reverse complement.
ACAAGTGTCCGGAACGTAATGTTGTAAACAAATGGAATGTGACGTAAACAATAATTTACCGTCTCGTCAATATATAAGAAGAATTCAGCATTGAATTTTTATTGTCCCGATCCGGTATATCGTACTGAATATTGTCACCAATCAAATTTTTTCCCGCCGTTTTTCAATACCTGTTGATCGACCGGCTATGCCTTGATACAATAGCTTCGATCGGTACAATCGAAGTGCCGTGAAATGATGAACAGGCAACCAGGGCAGTGCTGATTCTTTCATGAAATATGTGGACTCTTTGAACTGTAATTCATGCCCGTCCGTCTCGTTTCTCAAAAGTCGGCCGTAGTGTATCGGCATCTTTGGGCTGCAACGGCCGGCGCATAAATCATTCGTAGTGGTTTTGTGCATTCCCCGGAACGGGAATGCAGGAAAGGAGGGTAGCATGGTACGCTTTCGCTCTATGATCCTTGTCGTCATAGTAGTGTGCGGCTTGGCAGCGCTCTCACAAGCCGGCATCGATAAGGATAGCAGCGGCAGAGTGAACCTGCGGATTGACACCGATTCAAGTTCTACTTTCGAAATTGGGGAAATCTCGTGGATTTTCCCCAAGGACACCGTCGCAGTACCGGTATACCTGCATACTGATTCAGCAGTCGGCTATACCGAGAACAGAGTTTACTGGAACGACGGCGACCTTGAGTTGCTATCGGTGACATTGGGGCCTGGAGTTCCCGAAAACGCAACCTTCAACAATTCGGCTGTAAACGATTCAACGGTAGAGTTCGATATTAGTTGCATGGATCCGTTTACAATCCCGAGCGGTGAACCGATTGCGTATCTCAATTTTGAAGTCCAATGTTACGGATACGGGGCATATACGCCGATCAACTTCATCAATGAAAACAACGCGAATTTTTTCATCTGCAACAACCAACCGTATTCCCCCCTTCGTGACAATGGTTACATCAGGACAGACTACGAGATGTTCTTGTTTGTCATTGGGGATTTTGTCTCAGCCTTTTCGGGTAAGCAGCACATCGAGTATGAAGTTGATTTTTACCAGCAGATACCGGGAAAGCTTCTGACAACCCACGTTCTTTTTGATCCGGCCGTTCTTCGCTATGATTCGGTAACGGCGGGTCCCGGCCTTTCGGGCGGATCGGTCGGCGCACAGGTGGTCGGCGATACCATTGTTGTTGATTTCCCGGAAACGAATCCACTGCTTCAGACCGACACCCAGATCCACATCTTCACACTTCATTTCGGGCTTCTCAATGACAACGACGATTTCGTTACCAACCTGGTATTTGCGTATGCAGAAAGGTTGGATGAGTGCGGTGGGGTAACTGTTCCCCATAACTATATAAACGGTACCATCACCGTGCCCGATCACACTGCCGAAGCCGACATGGGGGATGTGTGGTACTACAACACGGCTTCGTATTATGATGTACCATTCGATATGGACTCGAGTTTTCCGATCAACGACTTCGAGTTTCATGTCAACTTCCCTGCGGAGGATCTTGAGTTTCTCGGTGTTGTTGTGGTTGGGGGTTTTCTTCCACCCGACGCTGCCGTGAGTTCGAGCGATTCGAGCCGAGTGCAGATCAACAACGGGTTGTTCACCAATTATCATCCGGATAATCTTCCGGCGACCGTGTTCAAGCTGCGATTTGCGCCCCGGTCCACGCCGGCGGCTGGAACTATCTTCGACTTCGTTTTTGCGAGCACGCCCGAAAACGAGGTGCGTTACGATATGGACGATCCCTTCGGATACCATACCGCGGACCTCACCCTGTTGGATGGGAGCATCGAGATCAAGAAGAAGTCGGGTCCGGGATGCCCGACACTGTATATCTGGAACGGTAGCGCCTTTGATGTAGAGAACACGATTCTCGCCGCCTGTGACGGCGTCAGGGTTAAGGAAGATGTGACCGATTTCTACCTTGTATCGAAGCAGGTCAAGCCCGGGCCTGACGGGTTGAGCTTCCAGATACGGGAAGACGGCGCGGAAGCCAGCATATTCCGCGATTTCCGGCTCATGGTAGTGGACCACCACGTGGATGAAACGATCCAGGTTACACGGGAAGGCCGTATCATTTCCATCGGTCAGCCCTTCAGTATGAGCTGGGCGAGGGATTACAAGGGGAACGACATCACCGGCCTCATTGCTTCGAAAGATGAGGTTTTTTACACCAGCAGCGAGAATGGGTGGTTCGAGGTCAGCTTCGGGAAGCTGAGCAAGGAACAAATAAGCAGTTTCACGGCCATAGGTGACGTCAAGCCCAAGGATGTGATTGACAGCAACAAAAAGAACGATGCGCTCAAGTCTTCGGGAGGCGAACAGATAAGCAAGAAGCTCAGGGTTTCGGTCAAGGCAGCCGACGGTTCCTGGAAGCTCGTTTCTGAAGAGGACGCCCGCATCGAACCGGCTCGTCAGGCCACCTTGATTGATGCCGATCTCATCGATCCGGACAACGAGCTTATTCTCCGCTACTCATGGGAAGGATATTACCAGATCGATGTGCTCGACTTCCACAAAGCGGAGCCATTCGAGGGCGAACCTGGATATCTGGATCTTTCCGCTGCCGATCACTCCGGGGGCGGATCGATTCTTAATAGACTCGGCTCGAACGAACTTCTGGACCCCGTGACGCTCTCAACGGGTGAAGTGATCGATCTGACCTTCGATGTGAGATCGCTTCCTCCGCTTTGCAGGGACGAAAAGCGAGATTACATATTTGTTGCGAGCGGGAGATACACGAGTGATGCAGACAGCGACAGGACGCCGCGTGGTGCCTTTGCGCTTGATGCAAACTATCCCAACCCGTTCAATCCGGTGACAATGATCCGTTACAACCTGCACAAGGCTACGCAAGTGGAACTCAGGATCTACGATGTGAGAGGCGCGCTTGTACGCACGCTCGTTTCGGAATTCCAGGCGGCCGGCGAAAAGAATGTAACATGGGATGGGCTGTCGAATTCCGGTCAAAAGGTAGCGAGCGGAGTTTACTTCTACCAGTTGAAAACTCTCGAGTTCAACAGGACGCGCAAGATGATCCTTCTACGATGATTGTTTTTGCATAGAGACGGAAGGGTGGGAGAAGCCCGGCTGTTGAGTTTGTCAAGACAGCCGGGTTTTTTTCAGGTCAAAATCAGATTGAAAATGTCGCAAATAAGTTTGATTTCCCCTTGCTTTACATCTTGAGTGATCTTACAGAGAGGGGTACGTCATTCCGAATCGCTTGTGGTAGTAGAGCCGTGTCGCGAGAATGACCACTGCAACGGCGGGGATGTAGAAGTGAAAGAGAAATCCCGCGACGATCGTGAAGATCAGCGTTGCCGCCTTCGCGGGCAAAAGGACCGCTGACGGGGACCGGTCCTGCCAGGGCGATCGTGCGGGGATCAGGAACAGCGGGACCGAGAGAAGAGAGGCGCAGAGCGCGGGCGTATTGCCGAGCGCCAGCGCCGCCGCGGCCGCCGCGGCCATGAGCCCGGTCGAGATGATGATGCCGGGTCTGGGGCCGAGCACCACGCCGCTCGTCCTGAGCCCGCTTGCGGCGTCTCCGTTGATGTCGGCGAGCGTCGTCGTGAGATGGACCGAGGCGACGGCGAGCGGGTATACGAGCAGCACCCGCCAGCCGGCCAGGGGAGCGCCGATCGCCGTCCACCCTGCCAGCGTGTTGAGAATCCCGTTGCCAATCGCGTTTGCCAGCACGTCGAGGACGGCCCGTTTCTTGAGTCTCACCGGCTCGATCGAATAGGCTGCGCCGAGCAGGAGGCTCAGCGCGCACACGAGCACGTATCTCCACGACAGGAAGACGATCCCGACGGTGAACGACATGATGACCAGGAACGCGGCCTCGAGCCGGGCCGCACCGGGAGGGATGATCGAACGGGAGATGAAGAAGAGTTTCCTGTTGGCCCTGTCTGCCTCACGATCGGTGATCTGGTTGATGATGTAGACGGCGCCGAGGAGTGCGGTGAAGGAGACGAGCCCGGCGGCCAGGTCCGCAGCTTGAGCCGGTGTGCCCGACGCGGCGCTGCCGTGGCGGGCGCCCAGGAGAAAAAAAGTCCATACCGGGATGAGGATCATGGGCCGGAGCAGGAACAGGTAATCGAGGGGGCGGGCGGAACGTGGAAACGGCTCTTCGGGCTGTTCCGCTCCGGGCGGACAGTCGACGCCACGGCTGTCACCGGGCCGGCGGCCGCTGTTCGAGCTGTCACCGGACCGGTAGTCGCCGTCCGGAACGCGTCCTCGGTCTATTCCTCGATCCATTGTACAAGGTGGCGGCGTATCTTGTGCGTCGTCGTCTTTGGCAATTCCTGATCCCGTATCAGGAAATCGGAGATATGCTTGTACTCGGGGATCTGGGAGCAGACATTCCTGATCTCCTCCCGGATCACGCTGTGTATGGTCTCTTCCGATTTGTCGCCCTTCAGTTTCTCGGTTGCTCCGAGCGCATCGTAATCCGGGACGATGATGGCCCCGACGGCGTCGTTTCCCTTGTGATCCTTGATGGGAAGGACCACGCATTCGAGCACATAGGGACTACTGCTGATCAACGTCTCGAGCTCGACCGGATAGACGTTCTTGCCGCCCGACGTTACGATGACCGATTTCTTGCGGCCTGCGATTGTGATATAGCCGTCCCGGTCGATCATTCCCAGGTCGCCCGAGTGAAACCAGCCGTCCTTTATGACCGCTGCCGTTGCCTCGTCGTTCTTGTAGTAGCCCTGCATGACGCTCGGACCGCGAACGAGGATCTCGCCGATTCCCTCGTCGTTCATGTCTTTGATTTTCACATCAATACCGGGCAGCGGCGGCCCCACGGTGCCGCGCTTTGCCTTTCCAAGAGGATTGACGGAGATCACCGGGGACGTTTCCGTTATTCCGTATCCCTGGAGCATCGGGAGCCCGATCGAGTTGAAAGATTCCTCGACGTCGGGGCGGAGGTGAGCGCCGCCGCTTATACAGAACCTGATGCTTCCCAGGCCGCTCTCACTAAGCCGGTTCTTGAACACGGCCCGGCCCACGTTTTTCCTGAAGAGTCTTCCCAGGCCCGACGAGATTCCAGAAAGGACGCGGAAGAGGAACTGTTTCCGCTTCGGGGCCTCGTCGATCTCCCTCCGGAGCGCTGCCGCCATGTGGCTGAAGAGGAGCGGGACACCGGTGATGATCGTTACCCGTTCACGCATGATATCCTCGCGGATATCGCGCGGTTTGAACGACCGGCCGAAGATGATCATGCCGCCCGTCGACAGCGGAATGAGAAAGTTGCCCATCGTCGCGAATGTATGGTAAAGAGGGAGGAGACCGAGATAGACGTCATCGTTCCTCAGGGGGAGCGCCCGGTGGATCGCGGTGATGTTGGAGGTAATATTCCGGTGGAGGAGCTTGACCCCCTTTGACTGAGCTGTGGTGCCTGAGGTGTAACATACGGCTGCAAGGTCATCCGGTCTGACCTCGGACTTGCGCCTGAAGTAATCTCCATCGCCATCGTTGATTTTCCGCTTTCCCAGGGCCATGAGTTCGCCGAGCGTAACGACTCCCTGGATCGACGTCTCGTCTCCGATGACGATCCGCACGACTCCCTCGAGCCTCATGTCCTCGAGTTTTTCGCTATAGATACCGGGCGTGGTGATGATGTGCTTCGCTTCGGAGTGCAGCAGCAGGTGGCGGATCTCGTTCTCCATCAGCTGTATGTCGAGGGGGACGATGACACCTCCGCACGATGTCACCGCCGCGTAGACGATGGTCCATTCGGGGCTGTTCTTCGCGATAAGTGCAACGCGGTCGCCCTTTTCGAGTCCGCTCGCCACGAACCCGGCGCCGAGAAAATTGATCAGGCGTCCGAGCTCCTGGTACGATATCGATTGGTACCCCCACGGGTAATGGCTCTTCATCGACACCGACTGTCCGAAGTTCTCCACGGCGTAGTCGAAGATCGACCCGAGCGTCTGAAGACCGAGGCTTGTCGTTCTCCCCGGTTTAAGGATATCCGATTCCGGCATTGCCCATCTCCTGGAAGCACCCTTGCATTCAGCGAAAAACGCACTGTTTGTTTAATGTATCACGCAGGAAATCCATGGAGCAAATACTTTTTTCCCCGGCCTGGGGAAAGGTCCATAAAGGCCGATCGAGCCGTTTCGGGCCGGCGCTCCGTGCCGCCCCGCTCGCCGGCCTGCCGGGTTCACGGTTCATCGCGCCCGATCTTTTCCCAGCGCTGGTTCGCGGACGAAAGCCCCCGTACGTTTCTCGATGCTTTCCGCCGCGTCTTGCGGATAATGTTATCGAAATCGAGGAGCTTCCTGCCTATCTTCGAGTGCAGCGTCTGTATCGGGTCCTTGGCTCTGCGGCACTCGTACAGCGCGGACGTGTACTCGCGGGGGAAATGCCGCATCATCGCGAAGATTAAATCGTGGGAATCGAACTGGTCTTTCATGTTCCCGAGAATCGTCTCGAATACGGTATCCTTGAGAAGATCCATATCACCATTTCTCCCTGTGAAACTTCGATTCCTCGAACTGGGTGCGGGGTTCCTTCGTTTCGCCCGGGTGTCCGATCGAGATCAGGCTCAGCACTCCGATAGTTTCCGGGATGCCCAGAATCTCCCTGATTGCCGACACCCGTTCCTCGCGGGGGTGGCATCCCAGCCAGACTGCTCCCAGCCCGAGCGCCGCCACCGCGAGCAGTATATTCTCGGTTACCGCGGAGCAGTCCTGCACCCAGTA
>DAOVFR010000247.1 GCA_030672805.1 Candidatus Krumholzibacteriota bacterium | reverse complement strand
AAATGACGTGTTGCAATGAGTGGGGAAAAAGCAATGGAAGAGATCCTGAAACAGAGCGAAAACAGGTACGAAGCAATTCGGGTCATGGCCAAAGAGGCCAGAAGGATCAATACGCTGATCCGGCTCTCAAGTGAAGAGATCGAGGAGAAACCCACCTCGATAGCCATAAGCCGTTTCATCGAAGGGAAAGTGAAATATTCCTATGAGGAACCGGAGGAGGAAAAGTAACAGCAAGAGAGGTTTGGACGGAACAAGAATCCTTCTCATCGTCACCGGCGGGATAGCCGCGTACAAGTCCGTGTTCCTGGTTCGGTTGCTGAAGCGTAGCGGGGCGGAAGTCAGGGTCGTGATGAGTGAAGCAGCCACCCGTTTCATCGCTCCTTTAACATTCGAGGTTCTTTCCGAAAACCCCGTCTCCAGCGATCTGTTCGCTTCCCGCGAGAGCCCGGTCGTCGGGCACGTAGAGCTGGCCACGTGGGCCGACCGTGCGATCGTTGCACCGGCGACGGCCGACTTCATCGCGAAGGCCGCGCTCGGCCTGGCGGATGATCTCGCCAGCACGGTGTTCCTCGCTGCGCGGTGTCCCAGGCACTTCGCGCCGTCGATGAACACGGGGATGTGGAAGAACCCGGCGGTACGGAGAAACATCGACACCCTGCAAGGAGACGGCTGTCTCTTTGTCGATCCGGGGGCCGGCGGGCTCGCCTGTGGCGAATCGGGCACGGGACGGATGGCCGAACCGGAAACAATCGTCAAAGCGATCGAGACATCGCTCGGACCGGGCGAACTCGAGGGGGTGCGGTTCCTCGTAACGGCCGGACGGACGGAAGAGAGTATCGATCCCGTTCGCTACATATCGAACCGCTCGTCCGGCAGGATGGGATTTGCGATCGCAACGGAAGCAAGGCGTCGCGGAGCCCGGGTAACCCTCATACATGGACCCGTGGATGTGCCGCCGCCGAATGCCGATTCGATCAGGCGAGTGACGACGGCTGCCGAGATGAAGACAGCGGTAAGACGCGCCTTTCCGGGGTGTGACGTGCTCGTCATGGCGGCTGCCGTGGCGGATTTCACTCCGGTGAAGAGAGCCGGTTCCAAAGTGAAGAGAAACAGCGGAGCGGTGTCGATCGAGCTGAAGGCGACCGGCGATATACTTGCATCGCTGGCTGAGAAAAAGAACAAGACGCAGGTCGTGATCGGCTTCGCGCTCGAGACCGAAAACGCGGAAGCGAACGTACTGAAAAAGATCAAGGCCAAGAGATGTGACTACATGGTGCTGAACATGACCGGCGAAGGGACCGGTTTTTCGGTGCCGACGAACCAGGTCACGATATACAGGGGACCCCGCAAGATTCTATCGACTTCCATCGTGACGAAAGAGGAAGCAGCGTCGGCAATCCTTGACAGGATTGCCTCGGACGGGAGGATCAAGCAGGCGAGACAATGAGCGACGGGACGATTGTCGAGGAGGCGAGGAACTACCTTGCCAGGCGGCGTCACGCGGGCATGAGGGTGATATACCGGATCGGTGTTTCTCGCGCGGCAGCCGGAGGCAAAGTGATTGCCAGTACCCGCGCCAGCAGGGTGGCTGGGGATGGGAGCGATCCGTCTTCGACAAAATCAGCGGAGGCCGGAAGAGGTGTGCCGGAAGGGATCAGCGTCAGGACGTCAGCCGTCGAGGAAGGGGACGGTGCGCCGGGTAAAGGGGAGAAAACGGGCAGTGTTGAGGTTCGCGGAAGGGAGGGGATTTCCATAAGGTACAGCGATCACGGTCCGGCGGGCTTTCAGGGAAGTCTCTTCGATGCGAAAGGACCGCCGGAGGAACCGGATCTTTCCCGGCTCGACCTCGTGTCGCTCGAGCGGATGGTGAACACCTGCAAACGATGCGGTCTGTGGGAGGGAAGAACGAAGACGGTCTTCGGAGGCGGCGATCCGGCTGCGAGGATTGTCTTTATCGGTGAGGCGCCCGGCCGTGACGAGGACATGCAGGGGGTTCCCTTCGTCGGACGCGCCGGGAAACTTCTGACCAAGATACTTGCCTCCGTCGGTTTCACCCGTGAAGAGGTATACATCACGAACATACTGAAATGCCGTCCCCCGAATAACCGCGACCCGAGCGAGGATGAATCCCGCTCGTGCGAGGCGTACCTTCGGCGGCAGCTCGAGCTGATAGCTCCGGACTTGATCGTTGCCCTCGGGCGCGTCGCCGCGGTGAATCTCCTCAAGAGCAAATCGTCGCTTTCCGTGCTCAGACAGGGGATCCATTACTACAACGACATCAGGGTGCTCGTCATGTATCATCCGGCCGCGCTGCTGCGGAACCCGAACTTCAAGAAGGGTGCGTGGGAGGATATACAGCTTGTTCGCAAGCTGCACGACGAGGCGCGGGCCGGATCGTGAGAGGATAAAAATACAGCCGCGCGACCGGCCGGCGTGGTAGTATGAAGCGGCCGGACCACAGGGTGCACAAAGACCGGGACGATACTGCAATGGAAAGGGAACTCGAGGAAAGGGCAGGGGCGGGCGGCCTCGACATGGTTCCTCCGCAGTCGGTCGACGCGGAGCGCGCCGTGCTGGGCGGGGTTCTGCTCGAGCCGGAGGCGGCAACGAAGGCCATCGAGATCGTCAACGCCGATGCGTTCTACCGGAAGGCTCACGCCGGGATCTTCCAGGCGATGGTCGCGCTGTTTACGAGGCGCGAGCCCATCGATGTCATGACCCTCTCGGAGGAACTCCGCAGGGCGGGCGACCTGGAAGCGGTCGGTGGAGTGGCGGCGCTGACCGATCTGGTAGACGGCGTGCCCACGGCGGCCAATATCGAGCACTACGCGCGGATCGTCATCGAGAAGCACATCATGCGCGAGCTTATCCGTGCGTCGGCGGAGATCACCGAAGACTGCTACAGGGCAAGGGAGGGCTCCGATACGATACTGGACCGTGCCGAGCAGCGGATATTCAAGATCTCCGAAACGCGCGTCAGAGAAGGATTTCTTCACATCAAATCGATCCTCAAGGAACGGTTCGAGGAGATCCAGCGGGTCCACGAAACGAGGAAAGGGGTAACGGGGCTTTCCAGCGGGTTCATCGACCTCGACAAGTTCACTGCGGGATTCCATCCGGGTGATCTGGTTATCGTCGCGGGCCGTCCGGGGATGGGCAAAACGAGTCTCGCGCTCAATATCATCCAGCACGTCGGGCTGGTGGAGAAGAAGCCGGTCGCGATATTCAGCCTGGAAATGGCGAAGGAGCTTCTTGTCCAGCGCCTGCTCTGCTCGGAGGCGCAGGTGGACGGACAGAAGGTGCGCAAAGGATATACTTCCGCGAAAGATATCGAGATGCTGACGAACGCGGCGGGTCTCTTCTCCGAGGCGCCGGTCTATATAGACGACTCGGCCTCGCTCTCGACGCTTGATATGAGGGCCAGGGCCCGGAGGCTCAAGGCTGAGTACGATATCGCACTCCTGATCATAGATTACCTGCAGCTCGCCAGATCCAGCGAGCGGGCCGAGAACAAACAGCAGGAGATATCGGCGATCTCTCGTGCCATGAAAGCGATGGCGAAAGAGTTGCGTATTCCCGTGATTGCGCTGTCACAGCTCTCCCGTGCGGTCGAGCACCGCGGCGGGGACAGGCGCCCGATGCTT
>DAOVFR010000064.1 GCA_030672805.1 Candidatus Krumholzibacteriota bacterium | reverse complement strand
GGTCGGCGAACAGACTCGACGGGATCATGCACGATTATTTCATGTTCAGTATATACATCAACAGCCTGGTTGCCGGCAGGGTCGAGGGAGAGATAGATCTGGACAACGACGGCATTCCGATGGACCGCGACGAGAACGAGCGGGAGCTTCTCGTTCTCTGGCAGAAGGAATACGCACGCGAGATCCGGGACCGCTTCGGTGACGACTTTATCCAGATCGGCAACGGGCGTCTCCCCCAGGACGACGGGGAGATGGCGGCAATCCTGAACGGCATCTTCTATGAAAACTTCCCGGCCAACCCCTGGCATTATTCAGACATCGAAGGGGTGGCACGGCTGCTGCAGCACCATCAGCCGGGTTATCTCGGCAAGGCAAAGGGAAGAACGTGGAGCATCGTTTCCAATGAAATCAACCCGGGGGAGAACATGTTCTGCCTGCTCGCGAGCATGCTGGCAGATTGCTTCTACGCAGAACTCCATGGCTCGTATGTCTTCGATGGATGGACCCTTGACATCGATGCAGGCAAACCGCTCGGTCCGGCAATAATGGAAACACAGTCCGACAGCATCCTGATGGTGAAGAAAATCTTCGAGAGGGGAGAGGCATACGTCTCGTTCGGTCCATCGGGAAGGAGGCACGAACTGAACTTCGTACCGAACCCGCCGGACGAATAGCGCGTGCGTATAACCCGCGGCGTGTTATGTCCGGACAACGGCACTGGTACGATAATTGCGAATGTGAAACGGAAGAAACATAAAAAATATAAAAACACCGACCCAACCGTTAAACAGGAGAAGACAAAAGTGGCTGTAAAGAAATCCGTTTGGGCCGAAACCGGGAACAGCGCCGGCAAGCACGGCAATAGAAGAAATGCAACACTCAGGATCGCCAACGGGTGCTTTGCAGGCTTGAAGGTCCCGCTAGCAAGGGACCGGACCTCGCTCGGCAGCAATCTGGACAGCGACATCTGCCTCGATAATTCCCTTGTTTCGAACGAGCACGCCGTGATCACGAGAGACGGGAATGGCTACGTCATCGAGGACCTCAACAGCCGGAACGGCACTTTTGTGGGGGGAAGGGAAATTCACCGCAGGAAGCTGAAAAACGGAGACCTGATCACGATCGGCAATTTCCAGTTGAAATTCACATTCAAATCGATGAAAAATTGAAGCCAAGGAAGGAGATCGCGGAGTGAAAAAGTTAATACGGGTTTTTCTCTGGGTGTGTCTCGGGTTTTTCATCATGGGATTTGCTCCGGCCTGCTCGACAACAACCTACGTAAGACCCGCCCCTCCCCCACACCGGGCCGAGGTGAAGCCGCCGAAACCCTACCGCAGGGCAGTGTGGGTTCCCGGGCACTGGAAATGGAATGGCCGCAGGAAAGAACACAACTGGATTCCCGGTCACTGGAAGCGGGTCCGATAAGCGGTGAACGTCCACCGAACCAGGCATTAATTCAGAGAACTCAATAATTTTATGGCACCCCCACGCCCGTTTCTGGTAGCCTTACCGTTTACGGGTTGTTACCGCCGATGTGTCCTGCTGGAAGGCGCCTGCCCGTGTTGATCATTCCCGTCACCGGGATGCGACTTCGGGGCCGGGCGGCCCTCTTAGAAAGGAATGCACCGTGGAAGAAAAAACCACCAGGGGTTCTATTTTCAAGTCGTTCTCCAAGACCTTCTGGATCGCGAACGTCATGGAACTGTTCGAGCGCGGCGCCTACTACGGGTTGAACGCCGTGCTGGCACGCTACCTGACCGACAAGGTGGGCGGCGGACTCGGGTTCCAGGAGGACATGGTGGGGCTGCTGCAGAGCGTCGTCTACGCAATGACGTACATCGTGCCGATCGTCGGCGGGGCGCTGGCCGACCGGTACGGGTACCGCCGGATGCTTCTGGTGGCCTTTTCCCTGCTCTCGGCGGGTTACTTCGCAGCGGGAAATGTATCGACCTACGGTGTCATATTCGCCGCGCTGCTGCTGATGGCGGTGGGATCGGGACTATTCAAACCCATCATCTCGGGAACGATCGCCAGGACGACCGACGAGAGGACCTCCGGCGCCGGCTTCGGCATATATTACTGGATGATCAACCTCGGCGCACTGATCGCGCCGCTCGTCGCGGGATGGCTTCGAGACGGCTTTTCCTGGCGCTGGGTCTTCATGGCAAGCTCGATCTACTGCGCGCTGATGCTTCTGCCGGCAATCTTTCTCTACCGCGATCCGCCAAAGCCGGAAAGTACGAAGAAATTCAAGGAAGTGATGGCGGGAGCGTTGACTGTGCTCTCGGATTCCCGGTTCATGCTGATGATCTTGGTCTATTCGTGCTTCTGGATCATCTACTTCCAAAACTTCGGTTCCGTCCTCTGGTACCTGCGCGACTTCATCGATCCCACTCCGGTCAACAACTCGGTGAACACGGCCCTCTCGTGGCTGAGGATCAACGCGGAATTCAGGCTTAACGCCGAGCACGTATGCGTGATCAACGCGGGAACGATCGTTCTGCTTCAGATAGTCGTGAATGTCATCGTGAAACGGTTCAAGCCGCTTCCTACGATGATAGTCGGCATCCTGATCGGCTCGGCCGGGTTCCTCTGCCTCGCGATGTCGCAGCACGCGTGGATCTTCATCCTCGGAATCGCCATTTTCTCGGTCGGCGAAATGACGTGCCATCCCAAGTACTACAGCTATATCGGTCTCGTCGCGCCGCAGGACAAGAAGGCCGTCTACATGGGCTACGCCTTCCTGTACGGGGTTATCGGCTCCCTGGTGGGATCCAACGTCGGCGGTGAAATGTATCACAGTTTCCTTTCACCGCTGAAAGGACAGGAAGGGGTCGGTTCGACCCTGAGGAATTTCTGGCTCGTTTTCGCCGTGCTCGGTGTCGTCACGATGCTGCTGCTCATCGTTTATAACAAGATTTTCGGAAAGGACACGGCCGTGACGAGGGCCAAGGCAAAAAGAGTGATGTTGATCATTTACGGCGTCCTGATCGTCCTGAGTATCGGCATGGTGCTCTTCGTCTGGTCATCGACCGGCGCGGTCCCGCCGAAAACGTGGATCCAGTCCGGGATCATGATGCTCGTCGGCATCGGCGGACTCTACACGCTGCTGAAGAACCCGGCGACCGATAAAGCCACAGCATAACACCGTTATCAGATGGATCGGTCCATGCAGAGTTTCAGGATCCTTGCCAGGTTAACCGCTGTTATTTTCCTGCTCGCTTCCGCCTCATGTTCGGGCACGGGGGACGGGGGCGAGGATCTCAAGCTGGACGATGAACTGTACGGCTTCTTCCTCGGGGAACGGAAAAGCGATATCTTCGAACGGGCCCGGAACAGGGTCGAGTGGAAGCAGATCCCGAATCCACGCCGCGAATGCCGCGGGGATCTGTACATACTCCCGGGAACCCTTGACGGCTCACCGGATGTAGAGAAGGTCCGGCTCGCTTTCCTCGATGGTTACCTCACCGAGATCATCGTATACTTCAAGGATACCGGCGTGAGCAGGCTTGAGCGCCTGAAAAAAGAGCTCGAACGCCGCTACGGCGCCAGGGCAACCTTCCCGGACGGAACCGTGGAGACAGCGTACAAAACCTACCGGATCCCCGGCCCCGGCATGTCGGTAACGGTCAGGCGAATAACAAAAAAGCCCACTACGGAGCTCTACGTCCAGTATCTCCACGACGAGCTTCACCGCCGGCTCATCGAACGCAAAAAAGAGATGGGGCTCTGAACCCGGGGTTACGGTTTCACGGCGAGCATTGCATACTGCTGGAAGCGAATATCGCGCTCGAGGCACTGGAGACCAAACCTGGGCAACCACTCGGCCAGCTCATCGATCCCGTGTTTAGCCACACGGTCGTGTACCCTGCCCTCATCCTCATGAATCCTGTCCAGTATTCCGAACCCTTCCTCCGTGAAATCGGACACGAGGAGTTTGCCCCCTGATTCAAGCACGCGTGTAACTTCACGCATGATCCTATCGAACGTGGGAACGTGATGGAGCAGGTTGATCATCGCAACGAGTTCGAATGTCTCATCCTCGAACGGAAGCTCGTTCGCGTCAAGGAGGTGAAACTCGATCCTTGACAGCACTCCCGCCGAATCGGCATTCATCCAGGCCGTACGGAGCTTCTCCCCGGAAGTGTCGACGCTCACGACCCGCGCTCCCCGCTTTGCGAGTTCGATCGCGGCAAATCCATTGCCAGTGCCGATATCGAGGACCGCCGATCCGACCGGCCCGGCGACATCGATGACAAAACTTATCGCTTCCACCCGGTCGTGCCCGTACGCAAGGTATTTCTCGACCCGTTCGAGCCGCCTTTCCCCATTATTCGCGATTTCTTCCCGTGTGATGCCGCCCGGTTTCCAGATCATTCACAACCTCGATCGCCTAGACAGACACCTTGTCGAGCCCATGGGCGATATCGGCAATCAGATCGTCGACGCTCTCGATGCCGACGGCGATCCGAACTAGGCCGTCCGATATATTCGCCTTGCGGCGCGCTTCCGCCCCCATGACGGCATGCGTCATCGAGGCCGGATGCTCGATCAGGGTTTCCACGCCTCCCAGGCTCACGGCGAGCGTGCAGAGCCTGACACTGTTCATCAGTGTCTTGCCCCCCTTCATACCGCCCTTTAGCTCGAAGCTTACTACCCCGCCGGGACCTTTCATCTGGCGCCGCGCCAGCTCGTGCTGTGGATGACTGGGAAACCACGGGAAGTAGACCTCCTGTATCTTGTCGTGGTTCTCGAGGAAACGCGCCACCGCCTCGGCGCTCCGGCATTGGCGTTCGATCCGAACAGCCAGCGTCTTGATCCCCCGGGCGACGAGAAAGGAATTGAACGGGGTGATCACTCCGCCTATCTGGTTCAGTATCTGCCTGAATGCTTTATAATCTTCTTCTGTTTTCACAACGATCACGCCGGCGACCACGTCAGCATGACCGTTCAGGTACTTCGTCATGGAATGGACGACAATATCGGCGCCCAATGTGAGTGGCTGCTGCAATATCGGGCTCATGAACGTATTGTCAACAACGACCCTCGCCCCATGCCCGTGTGCAATCTCCGAAATGGCCTCGATGTCGCTCACCACCAGCGTGGGGTTCCCCGGCGTCTCGATGTAGATCATCTTCGTGTTTGGCTTGATAGCGTGTTCGACGGCCTTGAGATCCGACGAGTCGACCATGGTCGACTCGATGCCGAACCGGGACATGACACCGGAAAGAAGCGTATTCGTCGGTCCGTACACCGAATCGGAACATACGACATGATCTCCTGTCCGCAGCATCGATGCAAAAGTGGTGTGAATCGCGGCCATCCCCGATCCACAGGCGAGTCCCCTGTATCCCTTCTCGAGAACGGCAACGGTTTCTTCCAGCGCCTCGATCGTGGGATTCGCCATGCGGGTGTAGATATAGCCCTTTTCCTTTCCGGCGAAAAGGGCGGCGCCGTGATCGACATCCCTGAAGGAGAAGGTGGACGTCTGATATATCGGTGTCACCACCGCGCCGCTCGGATCGTGCAGGGTACTGGCATGAACGCACTGTGTATCCTGATGACGCTTCCTGATATCATCCATTCGTTGACTCCTTTCACATCCGGATCAATGGTCACATATATTATCACCCGCCGCAAGTGTTCCTTCCGGGTATGCCTGAACCACCGCGGCGGGTTCATCCGGGGAAGCTCCCGTCACGACTTCGATGCCCTTCTCTCTCAGCAGCATCTATGCCCGATAGCCCAACCCGCGGGTAATGACAACATTCGCCCCCCGGCTGCTCAGCCGCTCCGGCATGAGCCCCGGTTTATCAATAATCAGGGCGAGCACAGCGCATTGAGCACGCGGGATCAGTCCTTTCTCACCATTTTCGCCCCGCATCCGGGACACTCCATCCCGGAACAGGGAACCCCCTGCCTGTGCGGAGCCGTTTTCCCGCACGCCGGGCACACACACTCGCCGGCAGGCCCCGCACCTTTTCCCCCTCCTCTACCCTGTCCACGCCCTGCCCCACCGCCGCACGGTCCCATACCTCTCCCTGTTCCCGGTCCGGAACCATCCGGTCCTGTCCCGTTTCCTCTCGGCATCATAACCTCCTTTGATCTACAGCAAGTAAAATCACTCGCTATTCTTCCCTTCCCGGGAAACCTCGGAATCGATCTCCTTTATCCGGGCCTCGATGTCCTTCAGACAACCGCCGAGGTAATTCGCCTGTTCACGCAGCGCAGAGATTTCCTGCTTCGCCGTCATTTCGTATGGCATGGAAGGTTCCTGGTACCCTCCGGGAAACCCGCCTCCCATCCATCCCGGCATCCCCGTGGCATAATAGCTGTGCCGCCATCCGCGGCCCCCACCTCCGAATCCTCCCCTGCCGAACCATCCGCGGCCCGGACCCGGATTCATGAATCCGGGAACCTGATTGCCGGTGCAGTACCCGGCAGCTCTTCCCGTCATCGGTCCCATTCCCCTCGGTCCTGTTCTGTCTCCTCCCGGCATGATGCTGCCTCCTTTCGTCTCCTGGCTCACCTGCCTGTCAGCCTGACCATTGCACGGATTTTCCGTGCATGCCGCGGCTCGAACTCCAATCTTTACCAGTGTCCCCCGACATCGGGTTCCCTGGCCTCATCGAGTGATCCGTTCCGGTACATATCAAGCGCTTCGCCGACGGTTCCCGTCCCGCCGGTATACACCTTTATACCTGCTTCACTCAGCACCCTGAACGCCTTCGGACCGCAATGACCGGTGATCAATACATCCGCACGCTCACCGACCACCTTCCCGGCGGCCTGTACACCGGCTCCCTGGACGGCGTTCACATTGAACTTGTTGTCGACGACTGCAAGATCATCCTTTTCGGTATCAAAGATGATAAAATTCTCCGCCCTTCCGAAGCGTGGATCGACCTCGCCTTCCAGCCCTTTGCCTTTTGCGGTAATGGCAATTCTCAAAACACATCCCTCCTATCCGTTTTTCCCGGTATCTTTTCATATCCATGGCGCCTTCCCTACCCGAAGGTGTCCCTGCCGCGCCTTTGGCGACCTTTCCCCATTCCGGCCCGCTGGAAGCGTCTCCTCCGCCCGCCACAGCCCGGCATCATGAACTTCGGATCGGATAAGGTCCCATTTCCGTAAGCCTCGATAATGTCATCCGTACCGCCGCTTACCCAGGGAATGAGGGTTATCCCCGCACCCCTTATCAGACATGCCAGGCTGTTCGATAACGCGCCGCAAATCAGCAGCTCCACTCCAAGTTCCTTGAGCCTTTTCACCCTCAGCGGCGGGAAGGTTTCACGCAAATTCTCCTCCCTGCGCGAAAAGACCTCGCCACCATCAGCTTCGATGAGCAGAAGGCGCCGCGCAGTATCGAATACAGGAGAAACCCTGCCAAGCCATATCGGTATTGCTACTTTCATTGCAAATATTCACCAATCGTACAATACGCATCATTTGTTCCAATTAATTAGAGTCCAGCATGAAACGGAACAACCACTTATGTACCAACGAGTTAAGCTGATGATATAAAAAGGCAAACCACACAAAAACAAAACTATGGTTGCGATATTGAAACGATACATGGCAGACAGATGGTTGCAATTACGCATGCTTGCTGTGGGTGCAGATACCATATTGGAGGGGATTCCGCACGGTGAGGCGGGATGCTACATCTCGACTCGCTTGTGCCGCCCGTCCATTGTGGGCAGCGAGATTCCAAGCCGTTTGATCTTCCTCCAGAGGGTCGTTTTATGTATGCCCAGTTCCCGTGCCGTCGCCGCACGGTTCCAGCCGTTACGGCGCAGCGCATCCTCGATGAAACGCCCCTCCAGCTCGTCGAGGCTTCTCGTGCCGGAGATAGACGTACCCGGCCCTTGTATTTGAAAACTGTCGGGCAGATGCTTGCGCTTGATCATGCCGCTCCGGCACAGGACAAAGGCATGCTCGATGATGTTCTCCAGCTCCCTTACATTACCCGGAAAATCGTGCGACATCAGCACCGCCATCACATCCGGCGAAACGTGGGAAATATTCCTGTTCTTCAACCGGTTGAACCTCTCGATGAAATGATCGACAAGCAGCGGGATGTCATCGCGCCTGTTTCTCAGCGGTGGGATCCTGAACCTTATGACGTTGATCCGGTAAAAAAGGTCCTGGCGGAACATTCCTTTCCTCACCAGGTCGTCGAGGTCTCGATTCGTCGCGGTGATCACCCTGACATCGGCCTTAACCGATTCTGTTCCACCGAGAGGCTCGTACACCCTCTCCTGGAGCACACGGAGAAGACGCACCTGCATCGCGGGCGAGATATCGCCGATCTCGTCAAGAAAGATCGTGCCCTTTTCGGCAAGGGCGAACCGGCCCGGTTTGTCCCGCTTCGCATCGGTGAACGCTCCCGCCTTGTATCCGAACAGCTCGGCATCGAGCAGCGTATCGGGCAGCGCCCCACAGTTGACCGTGACGATCGGTTTCTCCCGGCGCGTGCTGAAATCATGGATCGCACGAGCGAACAGCTCCTTGCCAGTGCCGCTCTCTCCCTCGACCAGGACAGTGCTTTCGCTTTCGGCAACTTCCGGCAGAATACCGAAGAGCCGCTGCATCTCATGGTTTTTACTGATAATATCAGCGAACGTATGTCTCCGGTTCAGTTCCTTCCTGAGCTCTTCCACCTCGGATAGATCCCTGAATGTCTCGACACCACCGACGATGTTGTCTTCATGGTCACGCAGCAGGGCAGTCGATATGCTCACCGGCACGGGTTCGCCGTCGGCGCGGAGGATCGAGATCTCCCGGTTGATGATCGATTTACCCGTCTCGATCGTCTTGCGGAGCGCGCACGATTCCTCGCATATCGTGGCCTTGAAGACCTCGGCGCATATTTTCCCTATCGCCTCTTCCCTTGGAATCCCCGTGATCCTTTCGGAGGCCGAATTGAACGAGGTGATCCGCCAATCGAGATCGACGGTGAAAACACCCTCGGCGATACTGTCGAGTATGATATCGGTATTAGAAACCATCTTTTCGCGGTGTCAGCATGTGAACGGTTCTTCCTGAAGATGACATCATTGCAATACTGCTACTATAAAATACGCGCGGGAGTGATAACTTTCAACATCTATATTTATTGCGGCTTTATTAATCAGCACGGAACCGATGGTCGGACGTTACCTGCTTGTTGATATCTTTGCCTTGTCAACGACCATCTTTATGATGATATTCTAAATTGGTTCACCGGGTATCCGTTTACCCGATATTGAAAAAGTACGGCCATCATGCGGTCATCTGGATGACAACCGATTTTATCGGTCCCGAATTCTTCCTGGCGACGCTTGAGACGTTTACAGGAAAAAAACGGTCGAAATTAAAGACGAGATGGTATAAAATCAAGTATCTAGCCAGGTATTATCTGACCGGAATCAGATAACCAGATGGAGTCAGCAAACCATGGTATTGCCACTTTCACCCTCGCTCGTGAGAAACATCATTCATCCAGTCTACAGGGGGTTAAGAGGAGACAAGCTTCTTGCGACGCTGAACGAACTGGAAAAGAACCAGTGGCTTTCAACGGCGGAGATCGAGGACATCCAATGGCAACGGATGAACGAGTTCCTCAAGGCGGTGACCACCCATGTTCCCTACTACCGGGATCTGTTCAATGAGCTGGGACTGAAGCCGGATGATATCCAGAACCCATCCGATTTTCTCGACGTGCCGCTTCTTGACAGGTATATTGTACGGCAGGAGGGAAAGCGGGTGATCACCGAAGATCCGATGAGGAAGGGATACAAGTCGAGCACCGGAGGTTCGACCGGCGAACCGCTGTATTTTTCAATAGATGTCACCGCGGGACCGATCCGCCGCGCCAACACCGCACGCAGCTTCAGGATGGCCGGAATCGACATCGGAGACAAGAAGGCATTCATATGGGGATGCTCTTTCGATATTCCCCTGAAACAGCGTATGGCGAGCGCAATCCGGAACTATTTCAGCAATATCACATACCTCTCCTCGTTCAATATGTCCGAAAAGGCGATGCGCAACTACGCGGTGAAGCTCAAGAGGTACAAACCGGACCTGGTGATCGGGTATCCCTCGGCCGTGACTTTCTTTGCGGAGTACGTGAGGGATAACAACATTACCGGTATCAATCCAAAATCCGTTATCTCCAGCGGCGAGAAGATATACCCCTCGCAGCGCGAGATACTCGAAGAGGTATTCGGCTGCAAGGTCTTTGACCGCTACGGCAGCAACGAGTTCGCCAACGTCGCCCATGAATGCGACCGGCACAAGGGGCTTCATGTCT
>DAOVFR010000279.1 GCA_030672805.1 Candidatus Krumholzibacteriota bacterium | reverse complement strand
ACCTTTGATATCTCCATCCTCGAGCTGAGCAAGGGAGTGTACCAGGTCAAATCGACGAGCGGGGACACGATGCTCGGCGGAGACGATTTCGACCGCGCGATCATGGACTGGATCATCGGAGAATTCAAGGAGGCCGAGGGGCACGATCTGTCAAAGGATGCCATGGCGATCCAGCGGATCCGCGAGGCCGCCGAAAAGGCGAAGTGCGAACTCAGCACGATGCACGAGACGAATATCAACCTGCCCTTTATCTATGCCGATGACTCGGGGCCGAAACATCTCGACATGGTGTTAACCCGGGCGCAGATGGAGAAGCTGGCACATCCGTTGATACAGAAGACGCTGGATCCGTGCAAGCAGGCTCTCAAGGATGCGGAAATAAGCGTTAAGGATATCGACGAGGTGATCCTTGTCGGCGGTTCGACACGTGCGCCGGCCGTACGGAGATTCGTGAAGGATTTCTTCAGGAAGGAGCCCCACAAGGGTGTGAATCCCGACGAGGTCGTCTCGATGGGAGCGGCCATACAGGGAGGTGTTCTCTCGGGCGAGGTCGAGGAGATTCTTCTGCTCGACGTCACGCCACTCAGCCTCGGGATCGAAACGCTCGGCGGTCTGATGACGACCCTGATAGAGCGCAACACAACCGTCCCGTGCAAGAAAGGGCAGATCTTCTCGACCGCAACGGACAACCAGCCTGCGGTCAGCATACACGTGCTGCAGGGTGAGCGGGAGATGTCAAAGGACAACAGGACTCTTGCCAGATTCGATCTCGTGGGTATCCCGCCGGCGCCGCGCGGCGTCCCCCAGATCGAGGTATCCTTCGATATCGACGCGAACGGCATCGTACACGTATCGGCGAAGGATCTTGGTACCGGCAAGGAGCAGAATATAGAGGTCAAGGTCGCGAGCGGCCTCTCGGAAACTGAGGTCGAGAAGATGATCAAGGATGCCGAATCGCACTCGCTCGAGGACGAGGAAAAGAAGTTCAAGGTCAGGACGATCAATGAGGCCCAGGTGCTGATCTACTCCACGGAGCTGACACTCAAGGAGCACGGGGACAGCATATCCGATGACGATCGGGAACGGATCAATTCCAACTTATGCACGCTGAAAGAACTGTTGGAATCCGGTGCTGAAACCGGCGAGGTCAAAAAAGCGACGGAGACCCTGTCAGCGGCGGTCTACAAGATAGCCGAGCTGATGTATCACTCGTCCGCCGGCAGCGAGTTCGGCGAGTAACCGTTTTCGCATATCTCAATTTCGGCATATATTCACCCGGTGAGATGTTTGGGGCATGGTGAAAAGGGATTATTACGAGGTCCTCGGTGTAAGCCGTGATGCCTCCGCCGATGAGATAAAGAAAACCTACCGGAAGCTTGCGCTCAAGTTCCATCCGGACAAGAATCCTGGAAACAAGGAAGCCGAGGAGAAATTCAAGGAAGTTTCCGAGGCGTACGAAGTGCTTCGTGACGGTGAGAAGCGCGCAAGGTACGACCAGTTCGGCCACGCGGGAGTCGGGGGAGCGGGAGCCGAGGGGTTCGGAGGTTTCGCCGGAGGGTTTGACCTGAGCGATGCACTCCGGGCCTTCATGAGGGACTTCGGCGGCTTCGGAGGTTTTGAGGATATATTCGGGCGGGGCATGTCGTCCCGAAGGCGTGGTGGCCGTACTGTTATAAGAGGCAATAATTTACAGGTGAGAATTCAGCTAACGCTGAAAGAGATCGCCCTGGGCGTGACCAAGAAGATCAAGGTCACGAAATTCGTCCCTTGCCCGAAATGCGGCGGTTCCGGGGCAAAGGGAGGCAGCTCCAGGCAGACATGCCCGAATTGCGGCGGGACGGGGGAGACCAGGCGGGTCTCGCGATCGTTATTCGGCCAGTTCGTCAATGTCACCACCTGCCCGGCCTGCGGCGGGGAAGGTGCGATCATCAAGAACCCATGCCCGGCGTGCAGCGGTGAAGGGCGCGTGAAGGGAAAGAGTGGCGTCGAGGTCACGATCCCTGAAGGCGTGGCCACGGGTAACTACATTACTCTCGAGGGCCAGGGTGACGCCGGTCCGCGGGGAGGACCTTCCGGCGACCTGGTCATCATCATAGAGGAGTACGAGGACGAGATATTCGAACGGCACGGGTACGATGTCTTGTGTGACGTTCCCGTGAGCTTTTCCCAACTTGCCCTGGGCGCCCGAATCGAGATTCCGACAATCGACGGAAAGGCCTCGCTCAAGGTTCCCGCCGGGACCCATTCACACAAGGTGTTCCGGTTGAAGGGGAAGGGGATTCCCCGTCTCCATTCGTACGGGACGGGTGACCAGCTCGTACGTCTCGTTGCCTGGACTCCCCGGAAACTGGTCGACGGGGAAAGGAAGATCTTCGAAGAGCTCGAGAAAACCGTAAAGGACAAGCCTCCGCCACCGGGGAAGAAGGTCTATTCGGGCTGACACGGGTTTGCACAAGAACGGACCTTTTCGGGAAGGCCATGCAGCCGGTGTACGATAATGGACCGCCCGGGACGGCACACACTGGTAACGCGTGATCCATGGCACGAATCAGGTATTTCTTCACTGCACCGGTATCCCGGCACGAATCGATGGCGCTTCTGTCCGGTGAGGAGTTCCACCATCTCGTGAACGTTTCGAGGGTGCGGGCCGGAGAGATCATCAGGCTTCTCGACGGCGCGGGCGGAATGTACGAGGCGAGACTGGCGGAGATCCGCGCGGGTGAAGCGTTCTGCGAGATTCTTTCGCGTGAGCGGGCCGGCAAGGCGCCAGAGGTCGATATCGCCCTTGCCGTAACGAAAGCTCATCGTTTCGATATCGCCATTGAAAAGTGCACCGAGATCGGCGTGCGGAAAATCATACCAATCAGGACCCGGCGCGGCGTCTGGCGTGGGGGGGGCTCGGAAGGCCTGAAGAAACGTGAGAGGATTCTTCGCAAGATCGTTTCGGCGTGCAAGCAGTCCGGGCAGCCGTTTCTCCCCGAGGTGGCGGATCTTCATGACACCGCTTCGCTTGTTCGGACCTTTTCCTCC
>DAOVFR010000100.1 GCA_030672805.1 Candidatus Krumholzibacteriota bacterium | reverse complement strand
GATTTTCTCTCTGTCCAGGTCCTTCTCGATGGAAACACGCGATCGTATTTTACCGTTAACCTGAATCACTATCGTTACCTTATCCGACATGATATAACCGTTATCCGGCTTCGGAAACCTTTCGTTGAATATCGTATCTTTGTGACCTGTACGTTCCCAGATCTCTTCGCAGATATGCGGCGCCATCGGTGCAAGTAAAATCAGCAGATTATAGACCGAATACCTGAAAAGCGCCACCGACCCTTCATCGCGCGCCTTGAACTTGGCGTTGTTCTCTATATATTGGTACATTTCGTTAGTAAGCTCCATCAGTGCACTGATGGCCGTGTTGAAATGAAACGATCCACCGAGTATATCTTTCCTGACACGATTGATCGTCTGTTGAAGCTTTATGTAAAGAGCGATGTTCTCTTTATCGAATGATTTCAGGTATTTCTTAATTTTGCATGTCCGTTTATCCTCCAGCATCTCAAAGTGTCTCTGATACAGCCTCCAGACCCGGTTTACAAAGCGATATGCGCCTTCTACGGCACGATCGTTCCACTCTGCATCCTTCTCAGGCGGTCCGATGAAAAGCGTGTATAAACGTACCGTATCGGCTCCATACCTGTCGAGAAGCGGATCGGGACGTACGATATTCCCCTTCGATTTGGACATCTTGGCCCCATCCCGGCATATCATTCCCTGCGTGAAGAGCCTTTCGAACGGCTCGTCGAAGTCTATGTGTCCCTCGTCGTTGAGAAACTTGACAATAAACCTCGAATATAGCAGGTGGAGAATCGCATGCTCGATACCGCCGATATACTGGTCGACGGGCAGCCACTTGTTGACCATAACGGAATCGAACGGTTTCCCATCATCGTGCGGAGATATGTACCTGAGAAAATACCATGACGAATCGACAAAGGTGTCCATCGTATCGGTGTCCCGCCTGGCAGGTCCGCCGCATCCGGGACAGACCGTTTTCACGAATTCTTCAGACTTCGCCAGCGGGCTCTTTCCGTCCCCGTGGGGCATGAAGCCGACATCCTCGGGCAGCAGCACCGGAAGCTGATCCTCGGGGACGGGGATGGACCCGCATTTCTCGCAATGCACTATCGGTATCGGCGCTCCCCAGTAACGCTGTCTCGAGATGAGCCAGTTCTTGAGACGATAGTGCACGACACGTCTCGCCAGGCCCTTATCCGCCAGGTGAATTGTGATTCTCTCCATCCCATCACGGTTCGTCAGGCCGTCGAAACGGTCGGAGTTGACCATGATACCGTCCCCGACGTATGCCTCTGCCAGTTCCTCCTGCTCTTCATTTTCCCGCTTTATCACCTGGATGACCGGAATCTCCACGGGCGATTCCCCGGCAAACTCGAAATCGCGCTGATCGTGTGCCGGGACCCCCATGATAACGCCAGTGCCGTATTCCATCAGGACGTAGCTGGCGAGAAATATCGGGATTTCCTTTCCGCTGGCGGGATTGACAGCCGAGCACCCGCAGTAGAACCCCTCCTTCGTGAACTCCGACTTCTCGCGCTCCTGGATATGTATGTGTTTCGCCCTCTCGATGAATGCGGTTCCCTCCTTTTCCCTCCCCCCTTTCCCGAGCAGCTCGGGGGCGAGAGGATGATCGACCGAGATGACGATGAACGTCGCCCCGTATATCGTATCGATCCTCGTCGTGAAGCAGTTCAGGACCCTTTCATCATCTACGAGCGGGAAACCGACTTCTACCCCCTCACTCCTGCCGATCCAGTTCCGCTGCATTGTACAGACCCTTTCCGGCCAGCTCTCGAGCTTGTCGAGATCATCGATCAGGCGGTCCGCATAGTTCCGTATCCTGAGAAACCACTGCTTCAGCTTCTTCAGATGCACTTCTTCCCCACACCGCTCGCACTCGCCGCCGGCAACCTGCTCGTTCGCAAGCACCGTCTTGCAGGAGGGGCACCAGTTGACCGACGCTTCCTCCATGTACGCAAGACCGGCCTTGAATAGCTGGACGAAGAGCCATTGTGTCCACCTGTAATATTCTGGTTGGCAGGAGGCAATTTCACGTGACCAGTCGTATATCACGCCCCACCTGTAGAACTGCCGCTTCATGTTTTCGATGTTCGACTCTGTCCATTCGGCGGGATGGATCCTCTTCAGGATTGCCGCGTTCTCGGCTGGAAGCCCGAACGAGTCCCATCCCATGGGAGCGAGCACGTTCTCGCCGTCCATCATCTTGATCCTCGCGAGGGCATCACCGATGATGTAGTTGCGTCCGTGGCCCACGTGCAGATCACCGGACGGGTACGGGAACATCATGAGACAGTAGTACTTGTTCCCGGTCCGTGTGATATCACAGCGGAAGAGTTCCTCCCACCGTTTCTGCCATTTGCCCTCAATATCCTCAAAGGGAAAGAAGTCGTCCATGGATCCCCGTCGCGGTTACCTCGTTACCAGTTCCTTCGTCATACCTTTAACGGAAAAGATACTTCCGGGAGAGTAGATTATCAAGCTGTCTCGATCAGGAGTTTGAGCTTTTGCTCGATGGCATCTTTCGAGAGCGAACCTACCGCCTGATCCACGACCATCCCGTCATGGAAGAAGAGAAGCATCGGAATGTTTCTCACCGAGAACCGCGAGGCCGTGGCGTTGTTTTCATTCACATCGACCTTGAAAAACGAAACCCTGCTGTCGTACTCCTCAGCCATCTCCTCGAGTACCGAATCGAGCTGCTTGCAGGGAACGCACCATGTGGCCCAGAAATCAACAACGGCAGGCTTTCGAGAGCTCAATACCATCTCTTCGAATTCCTCATCCGTGATTTTCGTTATCTTGGCATTCATATCCGTTGCCTGAAACCCTTTCACATTCTATGCCCGTTCACGCCGCGAACCAGGATTCATCCCTGTCTCCGAGTAACGTACCCCTCATTGAATGCAGCACCGCACCGGTGATCAGGATCTCCTCCGGGAAGGATGTACTTTTCATGAGAAGCTCTGTTATCCGAAGGTTCTCCAGCCATGTCAGGATCTCTCTTGTACGGAACAGCCGCGCCTTCTTCCGCAGCCTATCGTACCTGTACCCGCTTCCGCTGTATCCCGCCTTGATCTTCAACAATGCAAGAAAATGACGGATCAGATGATAGACTACTACAGACGGTCTCTCGGCACCAGTCCTAATGATGCGCGATACCATTTTTATCGCAGCCGCCTCGCTTCCGGGCCGCACGGCATCGATAAAATCGTAGACGGCATTGACCCGGTAACTGCCGATTGTCTGCTTCAGGTGATCCCTTGTAAGTTTTTCATTTCCAAACAGTAACGCTAACTTTTCCAGTTCGTTTTGCAGCTCGAAGAGATTGCCTCCCACGCTTTCCAGAAGGGCCTCGGAAACGGAACGGTCTGCATCCAGGCCCAGCTTCTTTGTCTTCTGCAATACCCATCGTTTGATATCGGCATCCGGCAGCCTGTCGAACCGGATCACCTTCCCACTCCGCTCGACAGCGGATTCGAGTTTCCTGTAATCACGGGGAAGCCGGATCCTTCTGCCCGCTCCATCGTGCGTGTTGAAGATCAACACGAGGACTGTCGAGGAAACGGGATTCATGCAGTATTCGATCAGGTTCTTCCACCCGCCGCGCAGCCGCTCGAGTTCCTTCAGTACGAGAACACGCCTGTCCGATAAAAACGGGAAAGAACTCGCGGTGGTGATAAAAGCGTTTATATCAATATCCTCGCCGTATGCGACAGTGAGATTGAAGCTTCTCATGTCGTCAGGCACCAACGAATCGGTCACCCTCCTCGCCATCTCCTCCATGATAAAACGCTCAGATCCCTGCAGCAGGTAGATGCCCGGCTTATCGCTTCGATCGGCCTCAACGAAAATTTTCCTGTAATATGCCAGGCTCGCTTTCATTGCTCACCATTCCTGAACGGTTGCGCCCAGAATGCTCTCAACGATGTCGTTGTAAACATTCTCGAGGGCGTTTTCGAAAGTCTGATCGGTTGTCGTTTCCAGGTAATAATCGGCATGCACCTTGATGTTCTTGTCACGCCACACGTAGGTGTTGCTTTTCGCTCCGAGGAGCGATACGTTCAGGCCGATGATAAGCCTGTACTGCTCGGCCCGGACCTCTTCCTGTGTCGTGTTGAATATATACGGTACATTCCGGTATTCAACGATGCTTCCCTCGAGAATCGCATCGGCGTCGCTTTCCGAAACAACCTTCAACGTGTTGTCTTTTACGAGACCGTCTATAATCTTCTGTGTTATCCCGATCTCGATCTCCGGCTCGGGGGTCTCGTTTTCGAGGAACGGGACCGCGATTTTCTTGATATCACCCGCTGTCCGGCTGCCTGTGCTGTAATAACCGCAGGATGCGGCAAGCAAGAATACAAGCAGAAGCAGCCACGCTCGTATTCCATATCCCTGCAGGACGATTCCTCCCGCGTTCACGATTCCGTATTGAAATATTTCAGACGGTAACGGAGCTTATCACGGTTCAGCCGGAGGAGCCTTGAAGCCTTGCTCTGGTTATTTCCGGCTTCTTTCATCGCCTTCATGATCAGTTCTTTCTCGGCGTCATGCATCAGTTCCTCGAAATCTATTCCCTCCTCCGTGAACGGCTTGCTCAGCACTTTCTCGAGATGCCTGATCGTCGTCAGCCTTTCCGGCGAGGAACCGGACACCCGTATGCTGGCCGGAAGGTGCTGCACCCGCAGGACCGTATCGTCCTCGAGGAGTACGATGCGTTCGACCATGTTCTTGAGTTCCCTGATGTTGCCGGGCCACCCGTAGGAAAGGATAATATCATAAACATCATCCTCGATATCATGAAACCTCTTGTTGAACTGACGGTTGAAAAGATTGATGAAATTCTTGAGCAACAGGTGGATGTCTTCCTTCCGCTCCCTCAGCGGGGGAATGTCTATTGGAATGACTTTCAACCGGTAATAAAGATCCTCTCTGAAGCTCTTTTCATCGACGGCGGCCTTCAGGTCGCGGTTCGTGGCCGAGATGATCCGAACACTGACCTTGATATCCTTCGTTCCCCCCACTCTTCTGAACGTCATCCGCTCGAGTACTCGAAGCATTTTGACCTGAATCGTGAGACTCATTTCGCCGATCTCGTCGAGGAACAGCGACCCTTTGTTCGCGAGCTCGAGAAGTCCGGTCTTCTGGACCTTGGCATCCGTGAAGGACCCCTTCTCGTGACCGAACAATTCGCTCTCGAGAAGCTCCTCGGGCAGCGATGCACAGTTTATCTCGAGAAACGGCTTGTCGTGGCGCGGACTGTACTTGTGAATCATGTTCGCGATCATTTCCTTGCCGGTACCGCTCTCGCCCTGTATAAGGACGGTCGTCGTGTCGCTCCTCGCGACCCGCTTGACGACATCGTAGATCTCCTTCATCTGGGGGCTCTCCCCCGGTATGTAATTGTCGTCCATGTCGATCCTGAGACGTCTCCTGAGCTGTAGGACCTCCCTGGTGAGGCTCTGCGATTTCAGACCCTTCTCGATCGAGAGCAACAGCTGTTCTAGATTTACCGGTTTGCTGACGAAGTCGAACGCCCCCCTCTTCATTGCCGATACCGCGGTCTCGATGTCTCCGAAGGCAGTAAGCATGATTATACATGCCTCCGGTAACGTCTCCTTCATCCTCTGAAGCACTTCGAGACCACTCATGTCGGGGAGTTTCAGATCGAGCAGGATGAGATCGGGCAGCTCGTCATGCGACAGTTCGAGCGCTTCCTCTCCGGTCGCCGCCGTGATGGCCTCGTACCCCTCATCCCTCAATGTCTTCTCGAGAAACAGCCTGATAGTATCTTCATCGTCAACGAGTAGGACTACCGGTTTCAATCTCTGCCCCTTTCCTCGGTCCTGTCATCGGCAGGTATACCTTGAATGTCGTGCCGCGGCAGACTTCCGAAGTCACATTGATCCTGCCCTGATGGTGCTGGATAATGCTGTGCGAGATGAAAAGACCCAGTCCCGTACCGCCCTTCTTCTTCGTGAAAAACGGCTCGAAGACCTTTCCCCGGTCTGAAGGTTCGATCCCCTCGCCGTTATCGCTGAACTCGATCAGGACCATATCCTTTTCCTTCTCCAGCATGATGTCTTGATCCCCGCCCTCGTAATGTGTGGCTTTGATCCCGATGATCCCTTCCTCGCAAACCGCCTCAGCCGAATTCTTGATCAGGTTGATCATCACCTGGACGATGAGATCCGGATCGACTTCGATCTCGTTGAGATTATCATCGATTTCCTTCTGAAAATCAATTCTCTTGTTCTCGATGATATCGCCAACGGATTTCAAGCTCCTTTCGATCAGGCCTGTCAGCGATACTTTCTGGTACAGCAGCTTCCGCGGTTTTGCGATCTTGAAGAGATCCGTTATGATGTTGTTCAGCCTGTCTACCTCGTTGAGGATGAACGATATGTTCTCGCGCTGTTCGTCGTTCAGGCCGCTGTCCCGGTTGAGGTACTGGATTCCCGCCGCGATACCGGTCAGCGGGTTCCTGATCTCGTGCGCAACCGCCGATGTGAACCGGCCGAGGACCGCGAGCCGGTCGAGATGCCTGATCTCCTCCTCCATCCGCTTGATCTCGCTGAGGTCCACGAACCCGATGATCGCGCCCTCGACAAGTCCGTCCTCACCGAGCAGCGTCGAGATATTCATCCGGATGGGAACGTGTACACCGTCCTTTCGCTTGAGGTATGCTTCATAGAACGATCGCGAAACATCTTCCCTCAGGACGCGGAAGATCTCCGATTCCCCTTCTCCCCCCCTCTCGATGATCACGCTGTCTATCCTCTTGCCGAGGAGCCCCTCCCGCTTGAACCGGCTCACGACCCGGGCACTCCTGTTCGCCAGTGTGATCTTTCCATCGAGATCAATGACGAATATACCATTGATCATGCCCTCGATCACTTTCTCCCTGAATACCTCTTCCTTGCGAAGATCCTGGTACAGCAGCCAGTTCTCGATGTTCGAACTTACGAGGGATCCGACAGTCTCGATCGTAACCTGATCGATATTCGTGAGCGGATTGGCCCGGAACCCGTCAGAAACTATAATTGCCCCGAGCAGAGGTATATGCGTACATGAAAGGCAATCACCATTCTGGAGGTAATGCATCCCCGGTTGCTCCGCATCGCCCTTCATGTGCTTCTTCAGCAAGCACTCGTTCGTAATCTCGCAGACACTCTCCGTACCGGTCTTCATCAGGGGCACGCAGAGGTAAGATGTCATCGTGCTGCCGCTGAAAAGCTCATCTCCGCCGAATGTCATCATCGGGTGCATGTTCACATCTTTGATCAGATAGGGCTTGCCGGTGATCAATGATTTGTAGATGGCGCCGTTCACCTCGTCGAAACTGAAATTTATCACCTTTCTTATAACCCTCGTGGCCTTCTCGATACAAACGATAGCCTGAAAACGGCCCTGCTTTTTTCGCAGTAGGATCACGGCCGCTTCCTTGTACCTTACGCCCCGAACGAGGTAATCGAACACCGAATCGATAAGTTTTTCCTCTTCGAGCGAGCTGACTATGTTCCGCCCGATCTCTTTGAGACTCAGCAGCTGGATGTTCTTCTCAACAAGCTTGAAGGCCGAGCGTTCCAGATCGTTGAGGAGTGTCATGATCATCCTGTAAAAAACATCCTCCTCAACCCCGGAGACCTTTTCCGCTATGACGAGCCCCTCGCTCCTCAGGTTTATCATCCGCTGCTTGATCTTATCGATCCTTCCTGCACGCTCCTGTTTTTTACGGAAGCAGATAATGTATGTGACGGCCAGTCCCGCGGGTATCGCGACCCAGACGGGCAGGATCAACGTCGCTGCGATGAGGGCGCTGTAAACCACTGCAAGCAGTATGAGATTGTTGACCTTATACATTGTTATATCACCGTTGGTACAGTGTACGGCGGGCCGGAATTCCGGTCAAGGACTTCCCCGCAGCGGATTAACAGCGTCGATTTTTGGATTGAGGTGAGACCCTAGAAAGCGCCTTTTCCCGTGACGACCACGGACACCGTCTTGAACAGTATCCTGATCTCCTGCAGGATGGAAAGCCCCAGAATGTAGCGCAGATCGTACACGAGCTTGTCGCTCATCCTGTCTACCGTGCTGGTATAACCGTTCTCAACCTGTGCGAGGCCCGTGATCCCGGGTTTTACCATAAGGCGCAGCGGAAATTCGGGAACGTCCTGCCTTACCTTGTTGATGAAGAATGAACGCTCCGGTCTCGGACCGACGATGCTCATGTCA
>DAOVFR010000289.1 GCA_030672805.1 Candidatus Krumholzibacteriota bacterium | reverse complement strand
CATCGGCGATACGATCTGCTTGGTCTCAGGCGGGATCCCCCGGTCAGCCTCCTGTTCGTTCTCGAGAACGGGCAACACGATCGAGTCGGCAGCCTCCGCTCCGGACGGCTCTTCCCGTCCGGCGGTGATCGATGCACCGGCGGCAGGCTCCCCGGTGGCAATAGCTTGATTCACCCGCTCCGCGCGCGAACGCCTCGCGACCCGGACGGTCGTCCAGAGTTTGCGCACCTCTATCTCTTCCAGGTCCTCATCCCTGCAGATCGCGATGAGCCGTTTTATCGTTTTGTAAATATCCATCATACACGCTCGATGTAGCGTCCGTTGCGGGTGTCGATTTTGAGTACGTCCCCGACCCCGATGAACAGTGGCACGGAGACAACCGCACCGCTCTCGAGCCTGGCGTTTTTCGATCCACCCTGCGCTGTATCGCCGCGTATTCCCGGTTCGGTTTCGACGACGGCGAGTTCCACGAATGTTGGAAGTTCGACCGCTATCGGGCTGTCACCATTCATGAGCAGGTGCACCGTCATGCTCTCCTTCAGGTAGGGAAGCAAGTCCTCGATGAGTGACTTCGGAATGGGTACCTGCTCGTACGTCTCCGTCTCCATCATGTAGTAGAGTTCGCCCGAGTTGTACAGGTACTGGTATTTGCGTTTCTCGACACGGACTTTCTCGACCCGTTCGCCCGCCCTGAAGGTCTTGTCAACGACATACCCTTCCGGTATCTGCTTGAGCTTCGTTCTGACGAACGCGCCGCCTTTACCCGGTTTAACGTGCTGGAACTCGACGATACCGAACAGCTTTCCGTCGAGCTTGATAATCATACCGTTCCGGAAATCGCCCGTATCCGCCAAGAAGGTCCCTTTCCTGCTGTCGCGTCAATCGTTGTTCTCTGTGTTTTCCTTCATCCCGTCGACCCAGGTCTGGAAGTTCTCCATCTCCCTTGGCACTTCCCGGCCGACGGTCCCGCTCTTGTCCGGGGCCGCCTCTTCACCGGCCGCCTCCGCTCCCTGCTCTCCGGATGCCGGTTCCGCCTCCCCATCCCCCCGCTGCGCTTTGTCTTCCCTGCTTTCCAGCTCTTCGGCAAGCTCACGCTCCGACGTTTCCGCCTCATCACCCGGATACTCCCCTTCCGGCGCGGACGGCGCTGTTTCGTCCTCCCCTTCCCCACTCCCCTCATCACCGAGACCACCCTTTCCCACGGTGCTTTCCGCGATCTCCTCGCTGACATCATCGAGCGAGATGGTCAGGACCTCGTCATCGAACGTCATTCCACGTTCCCGTTCCGACGAATCGAGTATCGTCTGAAGCTTCCCTATCATGTCCCGGGCTTCTTTGTTTGCGGGCTCCTTCTGTAAAATCTCCTGGTAGATACCGAGGCTCTTGTTATAATACCCCTGCGCTGCATAGATGCCGGCAAGCGTCATGGTCGCCAGTTCACGGGGATGATCTATCCTTTTTACGGACTTCGAATCCCCGAGATCGATCTCCTTGACCTGGAATTGCTCTTCCATCTCCTTGAGTGCCCTTGCAACCTCTTCGTTCATCGGATCTATGGACAGCAGCTTCCTGTAGTACTCGGCTGCATTATCACGTTTATCCTCGGCCAGAAGGATGTCGCCCATGAATTTCAGTGCGACCATATTTTCCTGGTCCAGCTCGAGTACGCGCTGGAACTCACCACGCGCACGTTCCGTGGCGCCCTTGTCATAAAAGCACTTACCGAGAATCACATGAGCACTTGCGTAATCGGGAAACCGCTCGAGACCTTCCTCGCAGAGCTGTATCGCCCTGTCCACGTCACCTTGCTTCCGGTACACGTCGGCCAGCGGTGCGAACAGCCTTGATTCGGGAGATTGCGAGAAACGGTCGATGAGGTTCTGAAGATCCTCGCTATTGTCCGAAAACATGCTGTATCCTCTCCTGTGCGTCAATTCCGGTACTCACGCTACCAAAACGGCAGGCGCCGTGTCAAGTGTAACCTGTTCCCCGCAATAGATCTTATGCACAAATCGAACCGATATCCCGGGATTGAAAAAAAGCCGGCGCATCTTCCGCCGCTAAGCGTTGGCGGCACCCGTGTCATAGCCTCCCGCCGCGGAGCGTTGGCGGCACCCGTGCCGTAGCCTCCCGGCGCGGAGCGTTGGCGGCATCCGTGTCGTAGCCTCCCGCCGCCGGGCGGCACGGTCTAGTTGATACGGAAGGTCTCGGCGACGGCACGGAGCTCGCGCAGAAGTACGTGCTTGTCGAAGCCCGGGGCATAGACAAGACAGTCAACGATCCACAAACGCTTCTTGACCCTGTCCAGTATGAAGTAACAGGTGAACGGCCCTCCGTGTGTTTCAATGGAGTTCTCCCAGTACCCGTCCATCCGCACGGCGGGATAATCATCGAGCTGGTCCTCGCGGTAAAAAACAAGTTCGGGCCGCATGACATCCTTGTCATACATCTTCCACGCGATATCCAACCTTGTATCATAGAGCTCCAGTGAATCGGCGATTGAAAGGCTCCCTTTCTTCCACGAACGCCATGATACCGTGAGCCCCCTGTGCGGCTTGGTTCTTACGAGCTCCACACCGGGCACATCCGGCTTCTCACTATTCAGCTCGTAGAGAAAGGGTACCCTTACCGTGAAACCGTACTTCGCCCGGAGCAACTCCGATACGTCGCTCTTTTCCTTTCTAAGAAGGTACTCACGCAGGCGTTCCCTGTTCGCTTCCTCGATGATATCCCTTATCATCTCGCCGTTCTCGCGAATTACCTTCTTCAATCTGTCCCACGAGC
>DAOVFR010000125.1 GCA_030672805.1 Candidatus Krumholzibacteriota bacterium | reverse complement strand
ACCCTAACTATCCCCCCGGAATCTTACACATACCGACCCGCCCCCGCCGGCCCAAAAATCTAACGTGACACAGTCTAAGAAAAAGTCATATGCACGGTTTAAAGTACTTGCACGGGTTGAGCAGCGCCTTTTCATCCATCGCCCGTTTGACACCGGCCATGAGCGAAAGCTCGGGCTTCGAGTAAAACATGCCGAGGTACCTGCTCTTCGTCATGCCGATCCCGTGCTCGCCACTCAACGTCCCTCCCAGTTCGACGACCTTTTCGAACAGCCGATCGACGAATGTATCTACGCGTCTCATCTCTTCCTTCTTACGCCGGTCCGTCATGATATTCACGTGTAGGTTGCCGTCGCCGCAATGGCCGAAGATATAGCAGTCGAGCGACAGCTCGGCGGCTGCACGGTGAATGGCGGAAACTGCCTCATCGAGCCTTCCGAGGGGAAACGATACATCCTCGTTCACCTTCGTCACTCCGCGCCTGGCGAGGCTGGAGCTTATCGATCGCCTGAGGTCCCAGAGAGCCTCCCGTTGCTCCTCGTCGCGGGCCGTTAAGAGATCGAGCTTCCCCCTCCGGCAGAACTCCGATAGAAGCCCGTACTGCGCGTCGACCTCGTCCCGGGCGCCATCGATCTCGATGAACAGGTAACTCGTGCAGTCATCGAGACCCTCGACCCCGCAGTACTCGCTCACGCACCGGATCGTCTTGATATCGATGAATTCGAGAACGCTGGGTGTGAAGCCGGACGCCAGGAGCTCGCCGGCGATCCGTATCGCCCCCGCATCATCCCCCGCCGCGACAAACGATGTCACGAAATACCCGGGAAGCGGCAGGACCGACAGTGTCGCGGAGTAGATGATCCCGAGCGTCCCCTCCGAGCCGACGAGCAGTGACGGCGCCCCCTCGAGCGGTACGTCCCCGATCACCTCGCCGTCCGCGGTCACCCACGTCAGTGACCTGACATACCTGCGGGTCACGCCGTACTTGTACGCACGCGGGCCGCCCGCGTTCTCGGCGATATTGCCCCCTATCGTGGAGAATTTGAGACTCGCCGGATCGGGCGGGTAGAAAAGCCCATGCGGCTCGAGGTAATCCTGAAGTTCCTTGTTGATGATACCGCTCTCGACATCGACCTCGAAAGCGTTCCGATCGAAGTCGAGAACGCGCGTGAGGTGCTCGGTCGAAACGACAAGTCCCCCGGCGATAGGCACTGCTCCGCCCGAAAACCCGGAACCCGCGCCCCGCGGGTGGACCGGGATCCCGAGTCCGGATGCAAGCCTGACCAGCCTGCTCACATCCTCGAGGCATTCGGGAAACGCGACTCCGTCACATTTTCCACGCAGCCCCGTCGCGTCATAATTGTACGAGATCCGGTAATGAGCCTCGGTGGTAACGGTAACACCCGGCAGCTTCCTGGCGAGTTCCTCTATCCCGGACCGGTACTCTGCATTCATACGTCAGCACAGTCTTCACGGCGTCGAATGATGAACTAGACATACCTCTTGACGAAGCTTTCGAAACGGTCGAGGGCCTCGACCAGGTCTTTCTCGGCCGCGGCAAAGGAGAAGCGGACCATACCGTCGCAACCGAATGCGCCACCGGGAATGAGCAGCAGGCCATTCTCGCGGAGCAGCTTCTCGCAGAACTCGGCGCTTCCCGACACCCGGCACGGCCCGTACAGCTCCGATACGTCGGCGAGGAAATAGAATGCGCCACCCGGCTCCGGGTAACTGATGGACTGAATCTTCGAGAGCCGCTCACCGAACATGTTCTTCCGCTTCTCGAACTCGTCCCTCATTTTCTCCCGGTCCCGTTCTCCCTTCGTCACCGCTTCGAGGGCGGCCCACTGGGAAATCGAGTTGGGGCACCCGGTTGCATGGGCCTGGTAGGCCGCCATGCGGTACGCGGCTTCCTTCTCGGCCATGGCGAACCCGACGCGCCACCCCGTCATTGCGTAACCCTTCGACACCCCCGTCACGACGACTGTCTGCTCCCTCAGCCCGGGAACCACCGTGACGGGAGAATAGTGCCGCCAGCCCGAGAAGGTTAGAAACTCGTAAATCTCGTCGCTTATGAGGGCGATCCCCTCTTTCCGGACCAGGTTGCACAGAGAGGTGAG
The DNA here is from genome assembly GCA_030672805.1 of Candidatus Krumholzibacteriota bacterium. GTDB lineage: Bacteria > Krumholzibacteriota > Krumholzibacteriia > Krumholzibacteriales > Krumholzibacteriaceae > DAOVFR01. The sequence continues at coordinate 5,177 of DAOVFR010000125.1, read as the reverse complement.
TTCGTCCTTCGAGTAGACTATCCCGGCGGGATTGCCCGGAGAGTTGAAGAGCAGGACCTTCGTTTTCCCCTTCGCCAACTCCTCCTCCAGCCGTTCCGGCGTCAGCTTGTAACCGGTGCTTCCGTCAAGATAGACGATGCGCGGCACGGCGCCGACGAGCTTCACCATCTCGGGGTAACTCGTCCAGTAGGGAGCCAGCAGCATCACCTCGTCGCCGGGATCCGTCAACACGTACAGGGCGTTGAATATCGAGTGCTTTGCTCCGTGCGAAATAACGACCTCCTCCGGAAGATACCGCACTCCGAGACGCTCCGAGTAGCTTTGCGCCACCGCTTTTCTCAGCGGCATGATCCCCGCAGCGGCGGTATACTTCGTTTTCCCCGACTCGATCGCTCTGATCGCCGCCTTCCGGATCACTTCCGGCGTGTCGAAGTCCGGCTCCCCAGCCGCCAGCCCGATCACGTCCTCGCCCTTTTCCTTGAGCATGTTCGCTTTCGTGTTGAGGGCCAGCGTGACGGAAGGCTCGATCCCTCTCGCCCTGTTACTTACTATCCCTGACACTCAGTTCCCTCCCTGCAGGTTTTCAATGCCTTTGCTGGATACAACAATCGCTTCGATCCATCGACCCTCCGGGCCCGTGGCAGGCGGGAAACGCTGCCGTGAATCAACGCTCCGCTCCGGATTTGAGCATTTCCGAGACCGGCTCCGGAACAAGACAGCTCACGTCTCCCCCCAACCGGAATATTTCCTTCACCAGCGAACTGTGCAGGTAGATGTACTGTTCACCCGGCATGAGAAACACCGTCTCGAAATCGGGATGGAGCTTCCGGTTCATAAGTGCGATCATGAGTTCATACTCGAAGTCGGAGACGGCGCGAAGACCGCGTATAACCACATCGACCTTTCTCGCTCTGAACTCTTCGACGAGAAGACCGTCGAACGTGACCACCTCGACGCCCTCGATACCCTCAAGACATTCCCTGGCCGACGCGGCGCGCTGCTCCAGAGTCAGGAGAGGAGACTTGTGATGCGCCGCCGCAATCGCTACGATGACGCGATCGAATATTCTCGCTGCGCGCTTGACCAGGTCCACGTGGCCGTTTGTGATCGGATCAAAGGTTCCGGGATAGAGCGCTATTCGTTCTCGCAAGCTCTCCCTGCCTCCTTTCACGACAGTTCCACCTTCCTGTCCCTGTACTGGAAATACGAAACGTACGTCTGGCCGAATTTTCTCGTCCGCACCTTCTCGAGCATGCCCGTATCGCCGCAGAATAACGGCTGGCCGTGTTCAACTATGAAAAGGCGGCATATCCGGTGCTTTCCCTCCTCGACGATCTTTACGATCCGCTGAGAGAGATCGCCCGCATAGGGAGGATCGGCAAAGATGATGTCGAACGAATCCTTACCCCTGACGAGACGTTCGAGAAAGCGCGTCGCGTCACCCATCCGGACCTGGGATTCCCTGAACGAGAACTTGCACCGCTCGAGATTCGTCCTGAGGGCCCGCATTATCCTGTGATCCTGTTCGACGAATATTGCCCGGCGGGCGCCGCGGCTCAATGCCTCGATCCCGACCGCCCCGGAACCGGCGAAGAGATCGCAGAAGGTGGCATCCTGGATCATCGTACCCAGCGTATCGAAGACGGAGCCCTTGACGACCTGTGCCGTCGGGCGGAACTGGGCGCCGTGGCCGATTCTGAGAGCGATTCCTTTTCTCTTTCCGGCAATGACTCGCACGGGCCGACTCCGGAAGATTCGTGTTCACAACGATGGAATGACTCAGGATATGAAACTCACTGCCGACGGGCAAGAGAAATCGGTCCGGGAAAAGACCGGTTCGAGCATAAAAAAACCCCCGGGAACAGTCCCGGGGGTACACGACGGCGAGTTGGGGGCGTAATTATTCCACTATGGTCGGAGTAACGAAAATAACCAGTTCCTGTTTCTTTTCGGCCGTACTCTGTGACGAGAAGATCGCGCCGAGAAACGGGATGTCCATGAGAATCGGAATGCCTGTCCTGACCTCGGTCTCGACCTTTTTGATCAGACCGCCGATGACTGCCGTTTCTCCGTCTTTCACGATGACCCGTGTATCAGCCTCGCTGGTCGCGATGATCACGCCGCCCTGCGCGGTGGCTTCCGACTGGAGCTCGCTCACCTCGGGATGGAGGTCCAGCGTGATCGTCCGGTCGGCGTTCACGTGAGGCGTTACCCTGAGCATGATACCGATCTTTGTAAGCTCGGTGATCGGGTTGCCCGCCTCGTCGGCGACGATCAGCGGAATCTCCTTACCGACAAGGATGGTCGCCTCCCGGTTGTCTAGCGTGGTGATTCTCGGGTTCGAGATGATGTTCGCCTTGTTCGCTCTTTCCAGCGCCTCGAGCACGACGTTCAGTTCGCCCCAGGAACGAACCGTCCCGAACATGACGTTGCCGGCCGACTCCGAAATGCCGGTGGTGACCTGGGCTCTCCCCGTCCCGCTCAGGCCGGACGCGTGAACGCTGAACAGCCCCCAATCGATTCCGAGCTCTCGTTTCGCCTCGACGTCGACCTCGACAATCTTCGCGCTGATGTCAACCTGGACGAACTTCTGGTCGAGGACCTGCACCATTTCCTTTATCTTCTCGATATTTTTCTCGATATCGCTGATGATGATCGCGTTGCTCCCCTTGTCGACATCTATCCTGCCGCGGTCGGATACAACATTCTGGAGGGCCGTCCTGAGCTCATCGGCGTCAGAGTTGTTGACAAAGATGATCTCTGTAAAGAGCGGCTGCAGGTCTTCCTTCTTCCGCTCGGAGCTCTGAATCTCGATCTCTTCCTTGGTAAGCTTCTTGATCTCCGCGACACGGATCATCCCGAACTCATCACGGTATCCGTACCCGTGAGCCTTCAGCAGGATATCGAGCGCCTCTTCCCAGGGAGAATCCTTGATGTGAACGAATACCTCACCCTTCACATCCGACCCGGCCACGATATTGATCCCTGCGAAATCGCTTATGGTCCGAAGCACCGTCTTGATATCGGCGCCCTGTGCGTCAAGCGTTATCCGCCTTGATCCCATGCCTGTTCCGGCGCCTCCCGCCGGGGCCCCTCTCATGTACGAATCGGTCCACGGGAGGACTTCCTCGGCCTTGTTGTAGTAAACGGGCGGGGTCGGAGCCGGAATGGTGGTCTGCTCGGCCTGCCGGGTAACTTTTTCCCGTTCATTCATCCCGGGGCCGTCCTTCACCGGTGCCGCCGCGACCCACGGCGAGGATTCGGCGCTGGACCGTTCCTCGACGGGCATGGACCCACCGCTGTCCTGCTTCGACTCATCAGGTGTTTCCTCGAAGGGCTTGATAACCGGAAGAACCGGACCCATCGAAGCGGCGGTGACGTCCCCGGTACGGTTCGCCCGTACATCGGGACTGTCGGTGTCCGACACCTTTGTTGTGACGGGCAAGACAGACCGATCGGCTGCCGGAACTGCGCCCCGTTCGGTGATCTCCACGATGTAGTAATCACCATTGCGCCAATCCCTGTAATCGACTTTTTTGTTCAGATCGAGCACGATACGACTGACAAGCATGGGGTTTACCTTGTACTGGCTCGTCCTGACCCGGCTTACCAACAGGCTGTTTATTTCCTTCTCGGACCAGCGCAGATCGTTTCTCGCTCCGACACAATCGACCACAAGCCTGTCGGGGCCGGACATGGTGAAAGCATCGAAGTTGATCTCTCCCACCGAGCCGATCTCGATCCTGACAGATCCCTGTTCCGTGACGATCTTTACATCGTTGATCTCTTTTCCGACGGTGCCGGCGGAAAGGCTCATGCCCGTACAAATAAGCACGGCAAGAACGACCACGGCAAGTTTGCGGATACCTGGCATTTTACTCTCCTTTTCCCTTGTCGCCCTCCATACGGAGAGTCACACTTGTTGTCCGACCAAACATCGCAACCCTTGCAACAAGGGAATGCTCCCCCACGGAAACGATGCTGCCGTTTCGAACCGGATCGCCTGCTTTCAGGATGTATCCAAACCCGTTGTTGTCTTCGAGCATGGCGAATTTCTTCATACCGCCGGAGAGAACCCCGACGAGCTTTACACTGTAAATATCCACGAGGTCAAACTCGCTCTCCTCGATCTCGCCGGTTACCAGACTCTGGAAGGGATCCCTGCGGTTGAACGCACTGTAGAAGAACCTCTTTTCCCGAAGCACCCTGCTCTCGGCCGGCTCCTCTTCCTGGGCGAAGACCCATACCGGCATCAGTACGTTGACCACGAGGATGATCGGGAGCATGAGCTCCAGGAGAACCTTCCGGGAATGCTTAGGAACCCTTTGCAGCCTTCTCATCGGTAACCTCACCACCTTCCAGAAGCGTGTAGGCCGAAATGACCATCTCGGCTTCGATCGTGTCGTGCCTGCCGACCTTGTCATTTTTCTTCCTCTTCTTGTCATCCGTTTTTGTGATGTGAAGCTTTGTGACATTGACGATCCTGTCGAGGTTCGAAACCTTGGACAGGAAAATCCCCAGCTGGTGATACTGTCCATGTACAATTATCTTTACGGGATTCTCGGTAATGAATTCCCTCGGAACGGGGCTCTGCGGCTCGAACAGGGTAAACGATAGTCCGGCCTGGTTCCCCGCCCGGGTTACCTTTCTCAGCAGCCTCGCCACTTCCTTGTCCCTGGGCAGGAGGCCCTGTGCCGCGACCCACTTATGGTGCAGCCTGTTGTACTCCGCCTCCAGCATGGCCAGGTTTCCCACCGTCTGCCTCGCCTTTTCAAGCTCCGCGCTCATCTTCTCGTAATCCGACGTGAGCGACTCGATTCTTGCCTTGTTCGGCTGAAAAAAGAACGGCAGGAACGACGAGAAAAAGAACACGTAGCCCACAATGACGACAAGGATTCCAATGATTATCGCTTTCTGAATCTGCGGATCCTTAAAATCCATGTTACAGCCCTCTCTTCCTTACTGGGGCACAACGCCGGTGCTCAGTTTGAACGTCATGACATCCCTGTCCCGGACCATCCCCTTTTCGGCCTTGAGAAGATCGATGCTCGAGAACACAGGTGACGATTCCAGGTTCGTCATCATGTCGGCGATCGTGTAGTTATTGAACGCAACACCGTCAATATTGAACCTGTTCGGTGATACTTCCGTGAGATCGGTGATCCAGCAATTCGCCG
>DAOVFR010000022.1 GCA_030672805.1 Candidatus Krumholzibacteriota bacterium | reverse complement strand
GACCAGGTACGGCGCCGCCGACCCCCGGTCGTGGCTGCTCAGGTTCCACACGCAGACGGCAGGATGCAGTCTCACCGCCCAGCAGCCCGAGAACAATATCGTACGCACCGCGTACCAGGCGCTCTCGGCCGTTCTCGGCGGTACGCAGTCGCTGCATACGAACTCGATGGATGAAACACTGGCGCTGCCGTCGGAGAAGGCGGTTCGCATAGCATTGAGAACACAGCAGCTCATCGCACACGAGACGGGCGTAATCAACACGATCGATCCGCTGGCAGGCAGTTATTTCATCGAGGCGAAGACGAACGAGATGGAGGAACAGGCCGAGGATTATTTCAAGAGGATCGATGAGCTCGGAGGCGTGATAGCGGCGATCGAGAAAGGTTTCTTCCAGAGGGAGATCGGGAGGTCGGCCTACGAGTACCAGAAGGCCATCGAGAAAAAAAGAAAGATCGTCGTCGGGGTCAACAGGTTCAAGCTCGAGGGTGAGGAGATAGAGATTCCCCTCTTGAGGATCGACGAGCAGGTCGAGAAGGAACAGCGGGAAGAGATCGGCAGGGTGCGGGACGAACGGGACAACGACAAGGCGTCGAGGGAGCTCGAGCGTCTGAAGAAGACCGCTTGCGGAACGGATAACCTGATGCCCGTTATCCTGGACTGTGCCCGGTGTTACTGTACGGAAGGTGAGATCATCGAAACGCTCAAGGGCGTATTCGGCGAATACCAGGAACCGCCGTTCTTCTAGGGCCGGACATAATCATATCGAAGGAAGGTCTGATATGGCGAAAACGATCAGGGTGCTCATTGCGAAGCCGGGGCTCGACGGTCATGACAGGGGAGCCAAGGTGGTTGCCAACGCCCTCAAGGATGCGGGGATGGAGGTGATCTATACAGGTCTGCACCAGACACCGGAGATGATCGCCGAATCGGCGGTCCAGGAGGATGTCGACGTCGTGGGTCTCAGTATTCTCTCGGGCGCACACATGACGATGTTCCCCCGGATCATAAGTCTCCTGAAGGAGAAGGGCGCGAATCACATCATGATTTTTGGAGGCGGCATAATACCCGAGGAGGATGTCGCGCAGCTCGAGAAATTGGGCGTCATGAAGGTGTACGGTCCCGGGTCCGACACGAACGAGATCGTCAGTTACCTGCGGGATAACCTGGCGGAATGAGGGGGAGCGCTTGACGGCTCGCGCCGGGCCTTTGCTCCAGCGGTGACGGATGGAAGCAGGGTCAGAAAACGTGTACTGGACAAGCATGGTTTTATAACGAGAAGGAGGAATGATTCATGAGCGAAATCGTGATCGCCGGTGCGGTGCGGACACCGATCGGCAAGTTTCTGGGAGGTCTCTCGTCGTTTTCCGGACCACAGCTCGGAACCTTTGTTGTCAAGGAGGCGCTCAAACGGGCAGGTGTCACAGGGGAGCAGGTGGACGAGGTTATCATGGGGAATGTCCTTGGCGCCGGTCTTGGACAGAACCCGGCACGGCAGGCCGCGATACACGGCGGAGTGCACACCGGGGCAGGGGGTCTTACTGTCAACAAGGTCTGCGGCTCGGGACTCAAGTCGGTCGTTCTCGGTACGCAGGCTATAATACTCGGGGACGAGGAAATAGTCGTCGCCGGCGGCATGGAGAGTATGAGCAACGCGCCGTATATTCTCCGCAAGGCAAGGACCGGCTACCGTCTCGGTGACGGAAAGCTGGTAGACACCATGGTCTACGATGGTCTATGGGAAGTGTACAATGATTTCCACATGGGGAATACGGGGGAACTGGTCGCTGACAAGTACAAGATATCACGCGAGGAGCAGGATGAGTACGCGTACCACAGCAACAGGAAAGCTGTCGAGGCGCATGAGAACGGTAATTTCAAAGACGAGTTGATGACGATCGAGGTCCCCCAGCGCAAGCGTGACCCCCTGATCTTCGACAGGGACGAGGGGCCGAGGGTGGATTCGAGCATCGAGAAGATGGCAAAGCTCAAGGCCGTTTTCAAGAAGGACGGGACGGTGACAGCCGGCAACGCATCACAGATCAGCGACGGCGCGGCCGCAATGGTGCTGATGAAGGATGAGAAAGCCAAGGAGCTGGGTGTAAAACCTATCGCGCGAGTGACGGGCTATGCGACGGGCGGCCTGGACCCCGAATGGGTGATGATGACGCCGACCGTTGCGGTGCCGAAACTGCTCAAGAAAACCGGGATGAAGATCGAGGATTTCGACCTGATAGAACTGAACGAAGCCTTCGCGGTTCAGGGGTGTGCCCTGATCAAGGAGATGAAACTGGATGCGTCGAAGGTTAATGTGCACGGCGGTGCTGTGGCTCTCGGCCATCCGATAGGATGCTCCGGTGCGCGCATTCTCGTAACACTCATGTATGCTCTTAAAAGTAACGGTGGCACAAAGGGTCTGGCGGCCCTGTGTCTCGGCGGCGCGAACGCGGTTGCGATGAGCATAGAGATGCTATAACCGGAGACGGGTTCATGAGTGGAAAAGGCCGCTGATCAACCCGGCAGGCCGTGCATGAAGCCCATTTAAGTCCCGTTTCACACAGGAAGGGGAGATCGGTATGGAAATAAAAAAAATTGCCGTGATCGGCGCAGGAACCATGGGAAACGGTATTACCCAGGTGTTTGCTCAAAACGGGTTCCCCGTCACGATGATCGATATCAAGGATGAATTTCTCGAGCGGGGAGTGAAGGCGATCGACAGGAGTCTCTCGAGGCTTGTCAAGAAAGAGAGAATCGACGATACGGCCAAGTCGGAGATCATCGGCCGGATCACGACCTCGACAAAGGTGAGCGACGCCGCGCCGGCCGATCTCGTCATCGAGGCGATCTTCGAGGATTTCGAGGTGAAGTCGAAGGTGTTCAAGGAGCTCGATTCGAAATGCGGTAAAAAGACGATCTTCGCAAGCAACACCTCATCGATCTCGATCACAGAGCTTGCCGCCGGAACCTCGCGTCCGGGGAAGTACATCGGTATGCATTTCATGAACCCGGTTCCCATCATGAAGCTCATCGAGGTTATCCGGGGGCTCGCCACCGATGATGAAACGACGTCGGCGATCATGGATCTCAGCACGAAGCTCGGCAAGACGCCGATCGAGGTGAACGATTATCCCGGCTTCATCGCAAACAGGATACTCATACCGATGATCAACGAGGCCGTGTATTGCCTGATGGAGGGGGTGGCTGCCGCCGAGGCGATCGACGGAGTTATGAAGCTCGGAATGAATCATCCGATGGGTCCGCTGGCGCTGGCCGATCTCATAGGTCTCGACATCTGTCTGAACATCCTGAAGGTTCTCCAAGAAGGGTTGGGAGACCCGAAGTACAGGGCCTGCCCGCTGCTCAAGAAGATGGTGGCGGCCGGTTACCTCGGGAGAAAGACAGGCAGGGGTTTCTACGATTACAGTGAGGGGTAGGCGGATATCCGGACGGTGCCCGAGCGTTATTTCGAAAGATCCGGGTGCGTGTGGATAACCGATCCAAGCGCCCCGTTTCTGTTTGACTGAACCACCGTAAATCTACGGACGTAAGTCTGGGGTTCTTTGCTAGACTGTTTATTTTTCCTGGAGTTCGATAAGTACTCCGGTTGTTGATTTCGGGTGAAGGAAAGCGACCAGCTTGCCCTCCGCGCCCGGCCTCGGTTCCTGATCGATCAGACGCACACCGCTGTCGGCGAGCTCGCGCAACACACGCACGATGTCCTCCACTTCGAAACAGATGTGCTGAATTCCGGGCCCGTGCCGGTCGACAAACCTGGTCACCGGACTCTCCTCACCGATTCCTTCGAGAAGTTCGATTTTCGTATTGCCCGTTTCGAGAAACGCGGCCTTGACGCCCCGTTCGGGTAGCGTTATCTCGCTGGTGAGTTCCAGTCCGAGTATCTCGCAGTAGACCCGTTTTGCGTCTTCGAGATCCTTTACGGCGATTCCGATGTGGTGCAGTTCTTCGAGCCTCTGTGGCATTTCGCACCTCCAGGCATGGTTCCAGTATTAACTACCTCACTGCGCCGGGGCTGTACCTGCCGAATACCCTTTCCATGGCGGCGGATATCTCGCCGAGGGTGGCGCCGGACTTGACGGCATCGATGATCGGCGGCATGAGGTTCCCGGTGCCTCGGGCCGTTTCCTCGATGCGCCTGAGGGATACCTCGAGCTTCCCGGGGTCCCGCTTTTTCTTGAACGCGGCCAGCTTCTTCTTCTGACTTTTTTCTATCTCCGGGTCTATCCGGAATTCCCCCTGGTGGATGCAGTCTTTGTCGGTGTACTTGTTCACCCCCACCACGGTGATATCCTTTTTCTCGACGGCCTTCTGGTATGCATAAGCGCTTCTCTCGATCTCCCGCTGGGGGAAGTGGGCCTCGATCGCCTTGATCATCCCGCCCATATCCTCGATCCGTTCCATCAACACGCGAATCTTTTCTTCCAGCTCGTCGGTGAGCGCCTCGATATAATAGCTGCCTCCCAGGGGGTCGATCGTCTCCGCCACTCCCGATTCCTCAGCGATGAGCTGCTGCGTGCGGAGCGCGGTCAGTGCGGCTCCTTCGGATGGGAGGCTCAGCGCCTCGTCTTTCGAGTTCGTGTGGAGTGACTGGGTGCCCCCGAGAACGGCAGCGAGCGCCTGGAGGGTAACCCTGACGACGTTGTTCTCGACCTGCTGGGCGGTGAGTGAACATCCCGCTGTCTGTGTATGGAAGCGGAGAAGACACGAGCGGTCCTTCTTTGCGCCGAAACGCTCCTTCATCAGCCTTGCCCAGATCCTCCGGGCAGCCCTGAATTTTGCGACCTCCTCGAAGAGATTATTATGGACACAGAAGAAGAAGGATAGGCGTGGGGCGAAATCATCGACGTTCAGACCGGCGGTCCGTGCCGCCTCCACGTAGGTGACGGCATCGGACAGGGTGAACGCGACCTCCTGGACCGCCGTTGAGCCCGCTTCCCTGATATGGTATCCGCTGATGCTGATCGTGTTCCACGAGGGGGTGTTGTCCCTGCACCAGGCGAAGATATCGGTCACGATCCTCATTGAGCTCTCCGGCGGGTATATATACGTGCCCCTCGCAAAGTATTCCTTCAGGATATCGTTCTGTATCGTCCCGGATATCCCGTCGAGTGGAACGCCGCTCTCCCCGGCGAGGACTGCGTACATTGCCAGCAGTACGGCGGATGTCGCGTTGATCGTCATCGATGTGCTCACCCTGTCGAGGGGGATTCCTTTCAACAGTGTTCTGAAGTCATCAAGGGAATCGATTGCAACGCCGACTCTTCCAACTTCACCGGTTGACATGGGATTATCCGAGTCGTATCCCATCTGCGTCGGCAGATCGAATGCGACGGAGAGCCCCGTCTGGCCGCGGTCGAGCAGGTACCGGAACCGCCTGTTCGTTTCTTCGGCGGAGCCGAAACCGGCATACTGTCTCATAGTCCACAGGCGGCCCCTGTACATCGTCGGATATACGCCGCGTGTGAACGGGTACGAGCCGGGGAAGCCGAGACCGTCGATATACGCAGTTTCGGGCACGTCGAGAGGTGTGTAGACAGGCCTGATCACGATCCGGGAGGTTGTCGTGAATGGATCCCTGCGTTCGCCCCTCTTTTCCCGAAACGGGGTGTAGGTAGATTCGTACCATTCGTTGTACGAACGGGATACATCGTTTTCTGCAGCCATGTTCAGCCCTTTCGCGTGCTAGAGCGGCATGTTGCCGTGTTTCTTGGGAGGAAGCTGCTGCCGCTTGTTCAGCAGGTTCTCGAGCGCATGGATGATCATAGGCCTCGTGTTCTCGGGCGCGATAACGTCGTCTAGATAGCCGAGACCGGCGGCGACGTAAGGATTCGCGAAGGCTTCAGTGTATTCGTCGATATACTTCTGCCGCTCTTTATCTGAATCCCCGGCCGACTCGATTTCCTTCCGGTACAGGATATTGACGGCGCCCTCAGCGCCCATCACGGCGAGCTCGGCGGTGGGCCACGCGATGTTGTAGTCTCCCCTGATGTGCTTGCTCGACATGACGCAGTATGCGCCGCCGTATGCCTTTCGCGTTATGACGGTGAGCTTCGGCACCGTCGCCTCGCAGTAAGCGAATATCAGCTTTGCACCGTGCTTGATGATTCCTCCCCATTCCTGGTCGGTGCCGGGGAGGAAACCGGGGACGTCCTCGAACGTGATCAGCGGGATGTTGAACGCGTCACAGAAGCGGATGAACCGGGCGCTCTTGACGGATGAGTCGATATCGAGAACCCCGGCGAGGTGCATGGGCTGGTTGGCCACGATGCCCACCGAGTGGCCGTTGAGCCTGGCGAATCCGACGACGATATTCATCGCCCAGAGCGGCTGGACCTCGAAGAACACGCCGTCGTCCATAACGTTGCGGATCACTTTGTGCATGTCGTACGGTGCACGCGGGTCATCAGGTACGAGCTCGTTCAGTTCCGGTACCGTGCGGTTCGGGTCGTCGGACGGCGTGAAGTACGGGGGGTCCTCCATATTGTTCTGCGGCAGGAAGGACAGGAGCATCTTGATCATGTCGATACAGTCCTCGTCATCGTCCGCCATGAAGGAGGCGACGCCGCTCTTGCTGTTGTGCGTGAGCGCCCCGCCGAGCTCCTCGGGTGTCACGTCCTCGTGTGTGACCTTCCTGATTACCTTTGGGCCGGTTATGAACATGTGACTCGTTTCCTTCACCATGAAGATGAAGTCGGTGAGGGCGGGGGAGTAGACGGCGCCGCCCGCGCTCGGGCCCATGATTGCCGAGATCTGCGGGATGACGCCCGATGCGAGCGTATTCCGGAGGAAGATATCGGCATATCCCCCAAGGCTCGCAACGCCCTCCTGGATTCTTGCTCCTCCGCTGTCGCAGAGACCGACGATCGGGGCGCCGTTGTCCATCGACATGTCCATAAGCCTTATTATCTTGCCGGCGTTCGCCTCGCTGAGCGATCCTCCGAAAACGCTGAAATCCTGCGCGAAGGCGAAGACGTTTCTTCCTTCAACCAGACCGTGACCGCATACCACACCGTCGCCGACGATCTTTTTGTCCGCAATACCGGGCCATGTGGACCGGTGCTTGACGAATACACCCATCTCCTGGAAGCTTCCCTCATCGAACAGCAGGTGGATTCGCTCCCTGGCCGTGAGCCTTCCCGATTCATGTATCTTCTGAATTCGTGCGCGTCCTCCGCCCAGCAGAGCTTTTTCCCTTTTCTCCACCAGGAACTTGTATTTATCCTTCTTCGTTCTCAATAAATCTTCCCCCCTCCAAAGAGGATCGATCGATATGACATCCTTGCACGGTAATACTATGGAAAGAATACAGGTTGGTCAATCGGAATGTGTCTGAATTGGTTGCAGAAATAAGGTGTTGCATCCACGTGTAGCATCTAGTAACGTGGAAATTGCCGCTTGTGGAACTTGTTATGAAGTATCATTTTTAAATAAGGAGGTTTCCATGAACGTCCGGAGAGTTGCAGCCGTTTTTACGGCCCTTGTGCTGTGCGCGGTTCTTGTCTTCTCGTGTTCGAAAAAGGAGGAGCAGAAGACCGATGATGCTTTGAGGGAGGGAGTGCATTCTCAAAAGCATCTTGAGGGTGAAGTAAGTTACGGGATCTACTTCGACGAGGAAGGTACGAAGAGAACCATCAAGCTCGGGAAAGATGAGAAGGAGCTCAAGATATACATCATCGTTCACTTCCCCGATTACATCGAGCTGGCCGCGGTGGAATTCCGTCTTGTGCTGCCCGAGGGGCTCGAGGTGGAAAGCGACAAGTTTTCCCCGAACAGGACGATGCTTCTCGGGACGTTCGAGGATGGGGTAAGCGAGCGATTGAAATGCACCATTGGTCCGAAGCACCTGCTGCATGTACTCACGCTCAATGTGACCAGATCCTTGAAGGACGCCGAGATTGCGCTTCTTCCGTCGAAGGAGAGCGATTTTCTCGGCATCGCGCTCTGCGAGGAGGGATTTCCCATGGTAAGGGCCTCGTCGTTCAAGGCCGTGGTCAATCCGAGCGAGTGACGCGGAAAAGATTTGAGAACCTTGATTGCATCGAGGGTGACGGCGAGAGGAATATTGGATCTAACGGTGATATTCCTGGTTTGCCTCTCTGCCGCTCCCGGAACCGTGCGCGGGATCGTTCCCCCAAGGAACGGAGGACCGCTTCCGGAGCCGTTACTCAGGTACAAGTATACGCACCGTGATGCCTTCACGGCCAGGCGGGCCTGGCTGTACAAGGGGCTGAGAGGTTGCGGGCGGGCCGTAAAAGAGTTAACTTACGAACCGGCCGGCAGTCCGGCGGCGCACTCAAGGAACGTTTCGGGAAACCTTCATATCCCCGTGATTCTAGGCCTGTACAGCGAGACGGTCGAAACGCCTCCATCCCCCGACCGTCTCCACCGGGTCCTTTTCAATGAATACTTTCATGTCCTTCCACGGTCCGCCGCCGGGTATTACAGCGAGGTGTCGTACGGCCGGCTGACTATCACGGGGGACGTCTTCGGCTGGACCACCCTGACGCAGGATGAGTTATACTACACGGCGGGACTCGGCGGCGTAGATCCGTACAATTCGCGGACGAACGAGATGATTGTCGAAATACTGGGCAGTCTCGATCCCGGTACCGATTTCGGGGTCTACGATAACGACGGTCCCGATGGCATACCGAACTCGGGCGATGATGACGGGTATGTTGATGTGGTTGTCGTCGTGCACCCGACGCGCGGTTACGAGTGCGGGGGGTTCTCGAACCACATGTGGTCGCATATGTGGACGATAAGTTCATGGCCCGCATCGGGAGGGGAACCGTACGTCACCAATGACCCGTCTGCTGCCGGCGGATTTATCAGGGTGGACGATTACTTGATCGGCCCTTCAGTATCGTGCGGCGGAGGTCTGATAGAATGCGGGGTATACTGCCACGAGCTGGGGCACGTACTGGGGCTGCCCGACCTGTACGACTATAATTACGGCGGTAGGGGCATCGGAAAATGGGGTCTCATGGGAACCGGTGTCTGGAACGCGCCCGATTCGCCCGCCCATCTGTGCGCCTGGTCGCGCGAGCAGCTTGGCTGGGTCGAGCCGGTCGAGGTTGACTGGCAGGAGAGGCGTATCATCCTCGATCCGGTCGGCAGAAGCGGCGATGTCGTGCGCATGGTGCTGCCGGTAACGCGCTTCCGCCGGTTACGGCACTCCATCGACCCCCCTACGGGGATGGGACTTGTCTGCGGTTATACGGCCGCTCAGGCGGAACAGCGGCATTGGCCGGGGGGAGAAGGGTATGGAAACGGGTGGCGGGAGTCGATGGTTCGCGAGTTCGCATCGGACGGTTCATTGGGCGTGATACTGGAATTCGATATCTCGACCGACGTCGAGTCGGACGACTTCGCCGCGGTTATCATCGAGCACGTGGGATGGATCGATACACTGGCTGTGTTTAGCGGACAGAGGCCGTTCTCGCACGAGACGTTGGACCTGAGCGGCGTCATACCCGCCGGCCCCGTGGAGTTTGCCGTGCGGTTTGTTTTTGTATCGGACGGGTGGTTCAGTGACGAGGACGGGGTGTACGATTCGCAGTACGGGTACGGGGTGGCGATAGATAACGTCCGTGTCACGGGAGGCGGGATAAAACACTTCTCCGACTTCGAGAATGATGCAGGCGGCTGGCGGGGAGATTCAGGGCCAACCGAGTATTTTCTGGTAGAGAACCGGACGCGGTTCGGTTTTGACAGGCACCTGCCGGGTGAGGGGCTCCTCGTCTGGCACGTTGAGAACAGCATTATCTACTCGAGTCTTGAAAACAGTGGAGGCGAGACGAACCTTCAGGCACGCGGCGTCGTTCTCGAGGAAGCGGACGGCGGGTTCAATCTTCTTAAATTCACCTACGAGGGGGGCAATGAGGGAGAGGCCTCTGACCCGTTCCCCGGCACCCTGGGCAGGAGATCCTTCACTTCGGCCACTGTGCCTGGCAGTGGAAGCAATGGTGGGACGCCGACACCTGTAACGATAACCGGCATCGGCCGGTCCGGTGGGAGAATCACGGCAATGTTCAGGGCGGGGACATGGCCGCCGTCGGTTGCATCGATCGTCCCCCGGGTATTCAACAAGCATGAAAGCGGCGATTCGATAGTCGTTCTGGATATTTCCGGCAGCTCGTTCCTGTACGGCGCGAACGCGGTGCTGATGCGACCCGATATGTCCTCTATCACACTGGAGCCCGATTCACTCGAATGGCTCGGCGAGAGCAGGATCATGGCCAATTTCCGGGCAGATCGGCTCGACAGTAACGAATGGGACGTCATGGTGACGAGCGGTGACGGGCAGCAGGTGGTTGCCGGAGGAGCATTCGGCGTTGTTTCCTGTTTCAATTCGGTGGCGGTAGTGCCGGGGCGCAGCAGCTTGAAGCTGTCGGTACGCGTGAATGAGGCGTCATCCGTCGATGGTCTTGTAATATACCGTTCGGCCGGCGGCGAAGATTTCGAGAAAATACGGGAGGAACCGCTTCCCGCACATACTCCCGGACTGTTCGAGTACCGGGACGAAACCATCCTGCCCGTTATCGAATACTCCTACAGGCTTGTTGCGCTCTCCGGTGCGGCGGAAGTGGAAACACTCGCTCTGCCCGGCCCCTATTCGATTGAGCGCCTTCCTTTCATCGCAAACCGGAACTACCCGAACCCGTTCCTTTCGGAAACGGAGATCAGCTTCTTCACTCCGTCCCGGCTTGACGTATCGATTGATATCTACGATGTGGCCGGACGGCTTGTGCATTCATTCGGTAAAAAGTCCTACGGCAGGGGAACACACACTGTTCGATGGAAACCCGGTGTTTCGAGGATCAGCACGGGTTTCTACTTCTGCGTTTTCAGGTACCGCGACCGGATGCAGGTTGCCAAGATGGCGCTGATCAGGTAGAAGCCGCCTAGAATGTGTAGGATAATCCCACCTGGAAGCCCAGGTGGATGAACTGCCTGTTATCTATTTCGACGTTCATTCTGTCAAACGTATACACCCGGTACCGGTACGGCGTTGCCATGACGTTCACCGTCAGTTCCGCGAGAAGGCCCGAGACGATCGAACGCGACATGCCGGTCCCGCCGTAGAAGTAGAATGCCGTCTGTGAAGGTCTGAACGTCTCGGTCGGTGTCACCGTGACGGGGTTGACAGAGATGAATGCGAACCCTCCGCGAACGATCGGCCGGTAGGGGATAAAATAGGGCAGGACTGCCTTGCAGCCAATCTGGTACTGAAGCCCCGTCACCGTCACGCCGCCGTCGCCGGATGTGAAAAAACCGATAGTGCTCTCGAGATAGACGTCATACGTTATCTCGTAGCGCAGGGAGAGGTCTAGACCCGTTCCGCTGTCGAGGCCGAAGTAGTCCGAATCAAAAAGGTAGTGACTGACGAATAACTGCGCGGCGACTTGACGGGGTATTTCCGTATCGGCCGGGAGCGATTCCGCCGCAGTGAGCAGTGCGGCACAGACGAGCAGCGACACGATGATTCTTCCGGCGGAAAAGGGACTGGATTCCATCATGGGATAATCCTTTGAATGCGCCGAGACGCTGCCGTACATGCGGTGGATACTACTACTATTTAATAATTAATATTCTCATCTTTTTCAATTGAAAAAGGTCGCTGTCCCCTTCAGTCTTCCCGGGCTGCCCGGCGAGGCGGCGTCACTTCACCACGAGAACCGAATTCGTCCCGCCGAAGCCGTCCGGCTCCGACTGAGCTGCGTTCGGGTCTTCGATCCTCGTAGTCCTGTCGATCAGGAACCTGTACGGGTACCGGCCGGGGGGCAGAAGGATCCTGACGGTCCAGGCCCCCGGTCCCGCACGCTCCATGGCGGTCGCTCCGGCCTGCCAGCTGTTGAACGAGCCGATGACGTGGACCTCTGTCGCCCCGGGGTATACCAGCCTGAGCAGAACCTCGTGCAGGCGGTCGGCGGACCGTTCCTCCGGCTGCACCTCCGGTTTCTGACGGGCGATCCGTTCGAAACCCTCCACGATCCGTTCGACATCGTTACTGATGCCGGAGACGGGAAGGCCGCTCTCGTCACTGAACTCGAACAGGACCCCATCCGGGACCTCCCAGCTCGAGGCGAGCAGGAAGGAGTTGAGCCCCCTCCTCAGGTCCAGCACGCCTGCGAGGACCCGCTCACGTACCTCCGTGTTCGAAACGACGGGACTGCTGTTCACCCATAGGGTCGTCGCGTTACCGGTATCGAGTTTCCACCTGATCTTCATTCTCGCCGGGGATTCGATGATCGTGTAGAGGAGCATGCAGTGGTTTTTCAACATGCCGAAGAGCTGCTTCGGGTCGATGCTCCCGTCACCGCGGATCGCGTTCGGGGGGAGTTCCCGCCATTGCAGAACATGTCCATCGGGAGAGCGATGCACCTTGAACAGGTCATCCTGGTAAGCGATCGCGTTTTTCATTATCCAGTCCATATTCGAGACGGGACCGAGATAGAACCAGCGGAGGGGTTTCAGGAGATTTTCCCTGAACCGGGCGATCGTCTTTCCATCGACCTCTATCCAGAGCGACAGAGGGTATCTGCCCGGAGGACAGATCCGTCCCGGTGTGATCTCGATAGGCAGTGTCGTCAGATCCCTGTCCGCCCGGAGCAGGAACCGGGCGGGCAGTTCCGGAGAGACGCTTAGTCCTTCGATCAGCGAGCCGTTCACCGTTCCCTGGATATCGTGATCGGGCCTGTACTTGAGGATGATCTGGACGGGCAGCGGCCGGTCCTTGAGCCACCGTCCTTCGGGAAAGGTCATGGTTACCTCGTATCCTTTTGTCAGGACCACACTTTCGATGTGGTGAAGCTCGATCCGCTTTCCGTCGTGCATGAAATCGAAATAGAGGGGGATGGTGACAACGCCCTGCCGGGACACGGCCGACAGCGGCAGGGCCTTCGTGAAGGTGAATGGTTTTTTTCCCGGGACGAGATCGACCCGATCGTTATCCTTCGTTACCTTCCACCTGTTATCACCGATCTGGAGATAAACGTTGTATACGGTGAATGAATCGCGGACGCTTCTCAGCGTCGCATCGAAATCGGCACGCCTGCCGATGGGTATCGGGTCGAGAGGGAGGCGGACGTCGGCGACTATGCCGGAGCTCTTCTCGAAAGTACCCGAGAAATGAGCTTTGACCCTCATCAGCTCGTCGAGAGAAGGCTGGCAGGATTCCGTGATAAGCCTCTTTATGCGGGGAGAGATGCGGCGCCACCTGTTCTCGTTGACTGCCTTCCACAGTTTCGAGCCGGATGTGATGAACGTCGAGAAGCGGGAGATTTTGGCAAGAAGTATATTTACCTCGGAGGTCGTCGCCACGTGCATGTTGATATCCGTCTCCGTGGCCGGCAGGGCATCCAGGACCGAATCGAGCGCTCTTGAAAGTTCCTTCAGCTCCTTCTCCTCGAGGAGTGATTCTTGCTCAAGTATCAGGATGAGATGCTTCACCGTCGATATGCGTGCCCAGCCGGGGAAGAGGTCCCGTGTGGACGGGGGATGATCTTCCCAGAACTCGATCCAGTGACGGAGCATGGAGCTTTCCGGGATATCACCTTGTACCGTGGCGGTCCCGGGCATTGCATCACCGAGGATGCCCGGCGAGAAACCGGGGATATTATCGAGCAGATCGAGGATAACGGGCCGCATCAGAGGGTCGTTAACGAGGGAACACCCCGCCTGTCCGCCGCTCTGCGATTTCATGTAAATCCGGCGTTTGTACGCGAAGTTCTCCAGCATCCTCATGCGGTTCCGGTCACCAAGCTTTCTGTCGAGGAGCAGGGGAAGGAGCTGTTCCGGCTCGTATCGAACGGAGAAGAATCCGTCCCGGTCGATCGGCATGAAGAACCCGTCCCGGGCGCTGTAAAAAGTTGTGGTCATAACATCGGCATAGTTATTCGACCATTGCAGGAGTTCGATTGCGTCTCCGTACTCGCCGATCGATGCCGCTATGAGATGCAGGCTGTACAGTTCGAGATTGGCAAACGCGTTGAGTGCGGGGGAAAGGCGGATCGAGCCGCGCTCTTTACCGGCGATGCTCCCCGGAACGAGTCCCTCCTCGGTCACGAGGTTCCTGTCGAACGGCCGGAGGACCAGTTTCTTGAGGTCGGGGTAGAAGCCCTCGAGGAGGGACGGGTCGTGATTCATCAGAAGGTACGATGCCGTCGCTACGAGCGGAATGGAGCGGAGAGGGTATATCGCATGCGTTGACGGAATGCTCGCAAGCCTGTTCCCGCTCTGCAGGAAGCTTATCAGGTGTTGTCTGAGAAGGTCTTTAGGCAGGTCGGAAGAGCGGAGGCCGGCGGGACCTCCGGGCATGGCGGCGCCCACCGCGAGGGCAGTCACGAGAAACACTGGAACGAATATGCGAGAACGAGAGATCATTATTCACCTGCTGCACAAATGGATACTCCAATTCCGTCCCGCCAGTCAAGCAGCAGTTTCCTGTTGACATCAACATGAGCTCCATTTTTAATAGCCCGCAATGACTGGAAGGAGATAATCATGGGATTCGAGTGTATACTGGTAGAAAAGAAAGACAGGATCGGCAGGGTGACGGTGAACAGGCCGAAGACGCTGAATGCACTCAACGTTCAGACAGTCAAGGAGCTGATCACTGCATTCCGTGACCTGAAGGAAGATACCGGAATAGGTGTGGTTGTCCTCACGGGGGCCGGAGAGAAGTCGTTTGTCGCCGGCGCCGATATCAAGGAGCTGATGGAGCTCGGTGCACTCGGGGGAAAGGCATTCTCGGAACGGGGTCACGAGCTGTGTAATCTTATAGAGAACCTGGGGAAACCGGTTATCGCCGCCGTCAACGGATTCGCCCTGGGCGGAGGCTGCGAGATAGCCATGGCGTGCACGCTCCGGATAGCCGCGGAGAATGCACGGCTCGGCCAGCCGGAAGTGAACCTCGGAACGATTCCGGGATTCGGAGGAACGCAGCGCCTGCCCAGGCTCATCCCGCGCGGAATAGCGATGGAGCTCGTACTGACGGGCCGTGTGATGACTGCCGGGGAAGCGCTCGACATCGGGCTTGTCAACAAGGTGGTGCCGAAGGAGCAGTTTGCGGAAGCGGTCGACGAGATGGCCGCCCTGATGCTGAAGAAACCGCCATTCGCTTTGAGGGTGTGCATGGAGGCGGTGCTGCACGGTACCGAGATGGCGTACGAAGAGGGGTGCAGGCTCGAGGCCGAGCTCTTCGCTCTGACCTGTCAGACGGAGGACATGACGGAGGGGACAAAGGCATTTCTCGAGAAGCGGGAAGCGGCCTTCAAGGGGCGATAAACGGTTGCGTGGCAAAAGTATTGCTTGAAACAGGTTGTATACTGGTGTCTCAGATATTACCATGTATCAGGCAGTCGGCCGGGCATCGAGAAGGAAAGGGCTCGATGCGCACTGAAACCGCTTGCTGTTAAAGAAATTAGAGTTTATAAGGATAAGCGAGAGTGGCGGAATTGGCAGACGCGCTGGATTTAGGATCCAGTGGGGGAACCCGTGGGGGTTCGAGTCCCCCCTCTCGCACCAGGTTAAAAATTACCGGAAAGTGGTAATTCTATCCACTTCACCGGGAGAGGGGCCATGGTTCAGGAGTTCAGCGAGAAGGATATAAGCGTATCGGTATCCGGGGAGAAGGAGTGCCGGAAGATAATCTCGTTCGAGGTTGCCCCGGAGCATCTGAAGAGCGAGAAGGAACGTGTGCTGAAGAGCTACGTAAGGAAGGTTCAGCTTCCCGGGTTCAGAAAGGGCAAGGCCCCGGTCGGCATCGTGAGAAACCGGTTTGCCGGCGAGATCGAATCGGAGGCTCTCCAGAACATTCTCCCACAGGCGTACGGTCACGCCGTCACGTCGCAGAAGCTGCAGCCCATCGGGGAACCGGTTTTCAGCGATATCAAGGCCGAG
Source organism: Candidatus Krumholzibacteriota bacterium (assembly GCA_030672805.1). Lineage (GTDB taxonomy): Bacteria > Krumholzibacteriota > Krumholzibacteriia > Krumholzibacteriales > Krumholzibacteriaceae > DAOVFR01. Next base: position 747 of record DAOVFR010000022.1, on the reverse strand, counting down.
GGGGACGTTCCGCTGACCTTCCGGGTGGAGGTCGAGGTCTACCCGGAGATCAAGCTGTCCGGGTACAAGGGCATCAAGATCGAAGCGGAGACGGTCGATGTTACGGACGAGGACGTCGACGAGGTCCTGAAGAAACTCCAGGAGCGAAACGCGGATTTCGAAACGGTCGAACGGCCGGCGGTTACGAGTGATATGGTCATCCTCGACTATGTACCGCTCGGCAGCGGGGGCGAGCCGGATGAGGACAAGCGGGTAAGCGAATACCCCGTCCAGCTCGGAACGGGACAGATATTTCCGGTTCTCGAGGAAGCGGTGATCGGCAAGGAAGCAGGCGCCGGGGGCACGGTTGATATCGAGTATCCCGGCAACTATAGCCCCGAGCATCTCGCCGGAACGAAGCTCACATACCGGTTCGACGTGAGGGAGGTCCGTGAGAAGCGCATTCCGCCGCTCGACGACGAGTTTGTCCGGAAGGTCGACCCGGAGCTTGAAACAGTGGACGGGCTCATGGAGGATATAAGGAAGCGTCTCCTCGGGGAGAAGCGGAGGGAAGCGAGGCGAAAGCGGGAGGAGAAGGCCATCGATCGGCTTATCGAACGGGACCCCTTCGAGGTCCCACGGAGCATGATCGAGCGTTACAAGAAGAAGCTGTACGAAGAGGATGCAAGGCGGCGTCAGCTCATGGGGGCCGGTCCGGAGGAAGACGAGGAAAAGAAAAAGCAAATGGAGGAGTTTTTCAACAGGCTC